>JAQUFK010000194.1 GCA_028684695.1 Methanosarcinaceae archaeon
CTAGGCTTGCCCTCGGCAGAGATTCGGAAAAGGGTGGACTGGGCTCTAGCCGAAGTAGGACTTGAAGCCTATAAAACAAGGGCTCCTAAAACTTTGAGCGGAGGAGAGCAGCAGGGTGCAGCGCTTGCCTCCGTGCTTGCCTTACAGCCTGAATGTCTTGCCTTAGATGAGCCAACCTCAATGCTTGACCCTGAATCAAGAGCGCTTTTCCTTCGTACTTTAAACAAACTTTGGAAAAAGGGGCAGACGCTTGTATATGGGACCCAAAGGCTTGAAGAGATCCTAGCAGCCGATAGAGTGATTGTAATGGACAGAGGAAAAATCGTACGCCAAGGAAAACCAAAAGAGGTTTTAAAAGCTGCAAATACCTCAACTTCTGGCTCGGAGCCTGGGCTTAAAACTTTTGGATTAAAGCTGCCTCCTCTAATCGAACTTTTAAACGGGCTTGAAGCCGAAGGCTTTTTTTTGGACTGGAAAAAAATAATCTCAAATGAGAGCCTTGCAGAGGAAATATGGGCCTCCTTGTCAAAAACCTGAGCTATACCTATCCTGGAAGCAAAAGAGCAAAACCAGCTCTTAAAAACATCTCATTTGAGCTTGAACCCGGAGAGCTTTTACTGATAACAGGAGCAGTTGGCTCCGGAAAAACCACCCTCATAAAACACTTAAACGGCATTTTGCGGCCGCAGGTCGGAATAGTAAAGGTTGACGGGCTTGAGGCCGGAAAAAAGGCTGCCCGAAAAAAAGTGGGATTGCTTTTTCAACACTCTAAAACCCAGCTTTTTGCAAAAAATGTTTATCAAGAAATTGCTTTTGGCCCCTCAAATTTCGGAATAAAGGGAAAAGAACTTGAGTTTAGAGTTCAAGAAACCCTTAGCCTCCTAGGGCTTGATCCCGCTCTGCTTCAAAAATCTCCTTTTTCCCTAAGCGGAGGCGAGATGCGAAAAGTTGCCCTTGCCGGAATCCTGGCTCAAAAGCCTGCTTATCTGGTCTTGGATGAGCCTACTATCGGATTGGATCCTGAAGCTCGAGAAAAGTTTCGAAAAGAGCTTGAAAGCTTTCAAAATCTAGGAATCGGAATTGTAGTTGTCACCCACGAGCTAGAGGAATTTTTGCCCCTTGCTGAAAAAATATTGCTGCTTAAAGAGGGCAAACTTGCTTTTGTGGGCAGGCCGGAAACATATTTACAGCAAGGCTATTTTCCGGCTCCCAAGCTTTCGGAAGTCCTGCGCCTCCTGGAACAAAAAGCAAGGGAAAGGGAAAAGGCAAAAGGAGGGAAAAAAACAGAGGGAAAAGCCCCCTCTCCCAAACTCAAAAAAGATATTTATGAGGCTGACAAAGCCCTTGGAGAAATCTTGGGCCTTGCAGCTGCGCTTAAAAATTCGAAAAATTCCGAATTTCAAAAGGAGAATCCAGATCCGGAGGCTTAAGCTTATGCAAAATACCCCTTTTAATTATTTACCCGGAACTTCTTTTTTGCACAGCCTGGATCCTAGGACTAAGCTTTTGGGAGTTATGCTTTTTAGTCTCTTGCTGTTCCGGGAAGAAGGTCTCGTTGGAATGGGAGGCTTTGCAGGCCTCTTTCTTCTGCTTGCCCTGGGCTCAAAACTGAGGCTGGGCTTTTTGCTGCGCTCGCTAAAACCCCTGGCTTTTTTTATAGGCTTTATCTTTTGCATGCAGCTATTCATGTCCGGGGATAAGGCTAGCTTTTCGCTTTCAAGCTTTCGGCCTACCCTTGAAGGACTAAAACTAGGAAGTCTTCTTTCCTTGCGATTCAGCCTGCTTTTACTCTATACTTCTCTTCTGACTGCAACTACGCTTCCAAGTCAGATAACAAACGGAATTGAGAGGCTGCTTAGACCTCTTCCCCTCAAAATATTTGGAGTCTCTTCTTTTGAGCTGGCCAGCATGATGAATCTCTCCATTCGTTTCCTTCCAACTTTCCTTGAAAACGCGACGACTATCCGGGAAGCTCAACTTGCAAGAGGGCTAGATTTTAAGTGCGGCTTTTTCAAAGGCGCCACAGCCCTTGCGCTTCCCCTACTCAAAAAATCATTACGCTCAGCTGAGGAGGTGGCGCTTGCAATGGAAAGTAGGTGCTACCAGGGTACATACCGAACTTCGCTTCAGGAATTAAAATTCCAAAAAGCCGATTGGATTAGCCTTTTTCTCCTTGGAGTTTTTGCTGCGCTGACTTTTTTAGCCTGAGTTTCCCCTAAATCTAAAGCCTAGCTTTTATTCAAAATCTAGCAATTTGACCTCAAGCTCCGCCAGATCTACAACAGGCACTTTTGCGGGCATGGGCATAAGATTCACCCTTTTCTGAAACTCGGTTTGACCCTGCCAAGTCCCCGAGTTTACCAAAAGGACGTTTTTATAACGCTGGATTCCCACAGTATGGACATGCCCAGTGTGAATAATATCTGGAACCGGATCGATTACAAAATAATCTTTCTTTTCCGGAGCTATAGAAACCCTACTCCCGTAAGTGGGAGCCAGATGCCTGCGTTTTATCATCTCAAGCATGGCTCCTGCAGGTTCCTGATAAGAAACCCCGGGAACAGAGGCTACAAGATCATCAATAGAACGCCCGTGATAGATGAGCAGCTGCACCCCATCAAGTTCCACAAGAGCAGGGTTTCCCACAAAGGTCACGTTGGAAGGAAAATAAGTTTGAACCTTTTCGGGAAGAGCAGGCTGGGGCTCAGCCTGCCGCACAGTATCGTGGTTTCCTGGACTGAGCACGATCCTTATATGCTCTGGAACTTCTCTTAAGTACTCTGCAGCTTTTCTATACTGAGCATAAACGTCTTCGATTTCGAGTTCCTTTTCCTGATCCGGATAAATTCCAACTCCATCTACAAGATCCCCTGCAATCACAAGGTATCGAACTTCTTTTGCAATTAATCGAAGAGTTTTGGAATCCGATTCTCCTTTTAAAAAACTCAGGAAATCAAGCCAGGGCTCCTCCAAAAACTGACAGCTTCCAACATGCACATCCGAAATAAGGACGGCTTTGCCTTTTGTTCCGGGTCTTCTAAGCGTCCCGTTTGGAACATCTGGCTGGGTAAGCTTTGTTGCAATCATTAAGTTTCCATCATTTGTGACTTTGCCTGTCGCGCCTATGACTTCGTCTAAAAGAACGCGAGAAGCCTGCTCAAAAAGATCTTTGTCGCTATTCCGAATAAGTACAGAAAAAGAGCCAGTCGGATCTTCCAAAGAAAGAATTTTATGCCCGTTGTTTGTGCTGCTTATGTCAGAGACCATTCCTATAATTGAAATTTCTTCGGAATTGCTCTCGCGTCCCC
>JAQUFK010000195.1 GCA_028684695.1 Methanosarcinaceae archaeon
AGGAAGCGAATGAAAAAGGCGACTGTAGGCTTTCGGACCTGCTCCACTACGGCTCCAAGCACACACTCAGGCTTTTTCTGACAACAATTCTTATCGGGCTTCTTATGCTTGTAGGGCTTATCTTTATTGTCCCAGGAGCTCAAGCAGTGGATCTAAGCCTTTTACTGAAAAACCCAAACGACTTCTTTGCGTCAGCCGGCGTGGAACTCCTAAAACTTGGAATTCTAATTTGGGGGCTTTACATATTCCTAATTAGTCTCCTAATGACAATGGTTCCCTATGCGCTTGTGCTTGAGGAACTTGACCCTATTGAGGCTGTGAGCACAGGACTCAGCTTCTTTATGGACAACAAGCTAAGCGTTATTCTCATTTGGGGACTCAATCTAGTTCTGTCATTTACTCTGGGCCATATCCAGCAGTATTTTGCAGGAAGCTCCTTAATGACCCTTTTGACAAGTCTGCTTTCTATTGCAATCCTCTTGCCTCTCACAACTATCTGGTGGACTCGGCTTTATCTGGACAGAAAAGGCAAAAAACTGCACGACTACATGGAAATTCTAACCGATTCACAAGATTTTATGAATTCCTAATAAAATGGCGACAAAAATAAGAAAGTTCTAGAACATAAGGCAAAAAATAAAGAAGGATATAAGGAAAAGGTAAATAAATTGTAGAATGTATATGTAGAATATGTAGATATAATTGGAAAAAATATGGGAAATGTAGATTCCTACCTTTACCCTTTTTTAGCAAGCTCTCGCTCGGCTAATAATTTTTTGATCAGGTGAATTGAATATGAAAAAAGAGCTTATGGAAATTTTGGCCTGCCCGCTCTGCAAAGGGGAACTGGTCCTAAACGTTGTTGAAGAATCCGCTGAAGAAGTGCTCTCAGGAACTCTTTATTGCCCCGTCTGTAAGGAGCATTACCCAATCGATGAAGGAATTCCAAATCTGCTTCCCCCAGAGCTTCGAAAATAAGATAAAGAGGTTTTAGCTTGCAGCAGCCTTTACAAGAAGTGTATATCAATCGGCTGGGAATAAACTCCATAGAATTTAAAGAAGAAGAGCTTAAACTGCCCCTGGCTCCGGGAGAGGAGAACTCTTTTGAGCTCCGTATTAAAAATTATGGAACCCCAAGCCACATCCATCTTTCCACAAGCAAAGAGCTTAAAGGTTGTATTAGCTTTTTACGGGACAACCCTTATGTTCTGCAGGAAGAATACATCTCCGCAATCGCGCACATTCCTGCCGAGGGTCAAGGATTTACCGAAGGGAAAATTTATATAACCACAGGCTATGGATCCAGCAAGAAGGGATTTTCTTTTGGGCTTGGAAAAGCTATAAAAAGAGAGGAAACTCCTTGTCTGAATAAGGAGAGCCTTCAGGCTCAGGAAACGCTTGAAGCAAAATCCTGCAGCCTTCGAGCTGACTCCTCCGGCAAGGCAGAGAGCTTAGAAGCTGAAGAAAAGGGAAGCTCTGGGCTTTTGACCTCGATTCTAAAAAAGCTGCCTTCTGGATTTTCGGCTCAACCTTCTAGAAAAAGTTCTAGAAATGTCAACTCAAACCCCCTCTATTTCAGGAACAGACCTCAAAAAACTTTTGGATCTTCCCGGAAGAACTTTTCTAAAAGAGCTGGAAGCAAAGAGAAAATGGGATTGCGCCTAGCCTTTGGAGGTTTTATAGGCCTTCTTTTACTCTTTGGCCTTGGCTCCTATCTATCAGAAAATTCTCAATATGCTATTAGCTTTCCTCAAACTTTTGTTTTTTCAATCCTTTTTGTGCTCTGCACAACTTATATTCTGATAACGGTTATGGAAGTAAGCTGAATTACTTATAGATAGCTGTGTAAAAGTCTTGAGAAGAGCATAATTATATATTTTTCATTATAAAGGGGCATTTTTTAGGGAGTATTATTCTTTTATACTATAAGGTGATTGGAATTACGTTTGTATGTAAAAATAGATTCCTAAAATAGATTCTTTAACTTTCCGAAATTCAGCAACATTAATATCCTCACTAACACTCATAAGGCGCCGGCTATTCAAAACCTTATTTATTTAAGATTTAAATTTATAAAAAATCTAGGAAGCAGACCCATGAAATATATTGTAGTAACCGGGGGAGTGATGAGCGGGCTTGGGAAAGGCATCACCATCGCTTCTATTGGCAGGAACCTAAAAAACAGAGGCTACAAGGTTACAGCTATCAAAATAGACCCTTACATCAACATTGATGCAGGCACCATGAGCCCCTTTCAGCACGGAGAGGTTTTCGTACTCAAGGACGGAGGCGAAGTGGACCTGGACCTTGGAAACTACGAGCGTTTCCTGGATACGGAGCTTACCAGGGACCACAACCTGACAACAGGTAAAGTCTATCAAGCTGTGATTAACAAGGAAAGAAGAGGAGATTACCTTGGAAAAACCGTTCAGATAATCCCCCATATCACAAACGAGATCAAAAACAAAATCCGCAAGGTTTCAGCCCGAAGCGGAGCTGATATCTGTCTTGTGGAAATCGGAGGAACGGTAGGGGATATTGAGAGTATGCCGTTTCTGGAAGCTGTGCGTCAGATGCATAGAGAAGAGCAGCCCGAAAACATTGTCTTTATCCACGTAACCCTAGTCATAGAAGACCTGCAGGGGGAGCAGAAAACCAAACCCACTCAGCACTCAGTAAAAGACCTTATGACCTTGGGGCTAAAGCCAGATGTGATCGTTACAAGATCTCATACCCCTTTGCATGACGCTGCAAAGGAAAAAATTGCCCTTTTCTGTGACGTCCCCCAGGCCCTTGTAATCAGTGCCCATGATGCAGGAGATATTTACGAAGTCCCTCTTGAACTCGAAAAACAGGGCCTTACTAGCAAGCTTATGCAGAAACTGCAGCTTGAATCCAAGCTCGAAGATAGGGCCTGGAAGCAGATGGTTGAGAGGATGAACAGTATGAAAGCCGAGGTAAAGCTTGCAATCGTTGGAAAATACACTAACCTTGACGACTCTTACCTTAGCATCTCCGAAGCCATAAAACATGGAGCCATTGAATGTGGCTGCAAGGCAAATATCAACATGGTCGAAGCTGAGGTTCTGGAAGAAAACCCTAAAGAACTTGAAAAACTAAAAGAATATGATGGGATCCTTATTCCAGGGGGTTTTGGGGAACGCGGAACCGAAGGCAAAATGCTTGCAATCCGCTGTGCCCGGGAAAACGACATTCCATTCCTTGGAATCTGTATGGGAATGCAGCTTGCGGTAATCGAATTTGCAAGAAATGTCGCAAAGCTTGATGGCGCAAACTCGACCGAA
>JAQUFK010000196.1 GCA_028684695.1 Methanosarcinaceae archaeon
GAACACCGAAATCACAGTCAAGGTTTTTGCTGAAAATGAAAGTGAAGGACTCAGGGCCCTTAAGGAAGCATTTGAAGAAGTGGAAAAAGTCGAGGCTCTTATGAGTCCTTCAAAACCCGAAAGCCAACTTTATATTCTCAATAGCGAAGGAAAGGTAGAAGCTGCTGATCCTGCTTTTCTTTATGTCCTGAATCACTCCCGGAATTATTCGGAACTGAGTGGAGGAGCTTATGATATTAGCATAAAACCTTTGCTCGACGTCTGGGCCGCACGCTTTGAGCCTGAGGGCCCAAAAAACCCTCCAGAACCTGAGGCTTTAAATGAAACCTTAAAGCTCGTAAATTATACCAAGATAAAAATCGAAGGAAGAGAGGTCAGCCTTTCTCCAGGGATGGGAATCGTTCTTGGAGGAGTTGCCAAAGGTTATGCAGTTGATAAGGCAATTGAAGCCCTCAAGGCAAATGGGATTGAAAACGCTTTTGTAAACGCAGGCGGAGATGGAAGGTATATTGGGCTTAAAAGAGACGAACTCGGGAAGAAAAAACCCTGGGTTACCGGACTTCAGAATCCTGAGAAAGGAGAAGATTTCATAACTATGATAAATGCCAGAGATGTAGCCGTTGCGACCAGCGGAAATTATGAGCGGTATTTTAATGAGTCTGCAAGAGTTTCCCATATCGCTGATCCTAGGACCGGCTACCCTGCAGAAGAACTTATTGGCTGCACAGTGATTGCCCAGAGTGCAATTGAAGCCGATGCCCTTGCTACTACACTTTTCGTGCTCGGAGAAACTAAAGGCCTTGAGTTAGTCGAAAGCCTTGAAGGAGTAGAGTGCCTGCTTATAAGAAACGACCGCAGCCTTGTCTATTCCAGCGGATTTCAGGAATACGAACTTATTTAAAAAGGTTTTTCAGAAGGAGGAACCTTTTCCCAATTTATTCATATATTCAAATCAGCCTAGGTAGACTGTATGTAGGGTTTCATATAGGGATCCTTCGGGAGTCAGAGTGCTTTTTTTAAGTTTGACCTGATCCACTTTCATGCTTCCGATTTTTATGTTCTTTAGTTCATGGAATAGCTCCAAAAAGATTTTTTTCTGGGGCTGTTTAAGGAACTTTATCCTGGCAAGAGTGGCGTGGGGAGCAAATTCTCGTCTGTCTTTTTCAAACCCAAAGGGCTCTAGTATTTCTTCTATTCTGGAATGGAGGGCTCTAAAATTACCAAAACTTCCAAGCCAGAGGACTTTTGGGTTTCCGGGTTTTGGAAAAACCCCAAGCCCTTCGACCTTAGCCTCAAAAGCTGTGCATCCAAGCGAGTCAAGAGCCTCTGAAAGGGCAGGGATGGAGCTTTCTTCCACATCTCCTAAAAACTTTAAAGTGATATGAAGAAGCTCAGGCTCAACCAGTTTCAGATTTAGCCCCGCAAATCTGGCCTGAAGTTCTATAAGCTGTGTCCTGAAAACAGGATCAAGTTCCACTGCAATGAATGTGCGTATCAAACTTTTCCACCTGAGTTAATTTAGAGAATCCTGAATCAGTCTCTGATCCTTAGCTATTTCTTAGCTACTTCTGATTCTAGGTATGAAAGCTAGCCTGAAAAATATTTCCTTAAAAAAGGGCTTTTAGGGACTTTCAGGATACAGAAAGTAAAAATATAATAAGTACAATAAGGAAAAAACGCTGCGGAAATGGAGGAAAAAAGGAAAAAAAGGAAATGGGCAAAAGCTGCCATACGGAACATCTATAAAGGGTATTTATAATGTATATTCTATAATATAAAATCTAGATAAATTTTCATATAAGGTAGGCTCCCGAATCCCTTAACTCTAAAAGGGCATAATATCTTTAGGTTTGAGGTATAAATCTTAACTGAGGCTGTAGAGCTTAAAAGGATACAGGAATGAGCACGAAGGGGGCAAATAAAAAACTAAAGCTAGAAATTCCGGAAAATCCGGGAAGAGTCGAGCTGTGGAAAAAGCAGGGGTGAGGATCTGACGGACAGAGCACGGATTATTGCAGAGAATGCGGCCCGAATAGCCGAAGAATTGAAGGCGGGGGCGATTATGGTTGCAGGAGAACTTAATTTTGAGGAAATTCGAACCGGAATTCCCATATATTATACCTCCATACATCCAAAAAGTCTTATTGACCACTTGGTTTCGGTGGAAAAGGAAGGAAAAGGAAACGTAAAGGAGCTTATAGGCCAGCTCAGCCAGGAAGCTTCCGGAAACGTTGAGCAGCTCCAAAATGCCGTTGCCGTCGAATACGTGCTCGGAGAACTGGATTCGGGACTGGTTGTGGGCGTGGTGGAGGCTAAGGATTCAAGTTCTATTATTGTGCATTCTCTGGAAGAAAACCCCCTGATAAAAGCTATAAGAGAATGCGAAGAGCGCACTAGTCCTGAGGTTGTAAATGCGGCACTTAAAATCGCTTTTGATATTGCAATTGCGGGCAGGGAAGGCAAAAAGGTTGGAGCTGCTTTTGTGATAGGAGATACCGAAGAAGTCCTGAAACGCTCCCATCAAATGATTCTCAATCCTTATGCAGGCCAGACTGAAGCTGACCGGAATATTCTGGACAGGAAAAATTGGGAATCCGTAAAGGAATTTGCCCAGCTCGACGGAATTTTTGTTGTGGATGAGGAAGGCAAAATCCACGCTGCGGGGCGCTATTTGGATGTGGATGCTAAAAGTGTAGAAATAGAAAAAGGGCTTGGAGGAAGACACGTTTCTGCCGCTGCAATTACAAGAGATACTGTAGCAATTGCAGTTACAGTTTCGGAATCCGGAGGGGTCCTCCGAGTATATAAAGACGGAAAGGAAAGCATCTGCATAGATTCAATCCAGCCCTGTAAGAAATGTATGTGAGGTATTTTTCAGATGTGTCAAGTTAAGAAATTTAAGAGATTATGTAAGGATTATTAAAGGGTATTTAGGAGCAAGAAACAAGGGACAAGGAGCTTCAGGTTTCATCTCGTTTTAAACGTCATTGCAATTATATTTATAAATATCTTTATCGATATTTGAAATGAAATGAGATCGAACATAAGTGTATTAATATATAATTTATTTAGGATGCGTATCTAAGTGCTCCTTTTCTCTTTTTTTCGTGGATCTTTATATAATACCCCCCAAAAAGAAGATCCCCGAAATGGCTGATTTAATTTTCTTAAAAAATAGAAGAATTTATATGGTAGGAAAACCTCTATTTTTGTGTAAAAACCAGAGCATGAACCCAATTGCGAAATAATGGAAAACAAAGCTTTCAAAGCTTGAAAAGCCTAAATTGGAGCAAAA
>JAQUFK010000197.1 GCA_028684695.1 Methanosarcinaceae archaeon
TTCCCTGCTCAAGGAGCGCTAAAGGCCCGTGTTTGAGTTCTCCGGCTGCAAACCCTTCCGCATGGATATAAGATATCTCTTTGAGTTTTAAGGCTCCTTCAAGAGCTATGGGAAAGTTTAGATGCCTCCCAAGGTAGAAGCAGCTTGTGGCTCCCGTTAAGCTCTTGGCACATTTCCGAATAGCCTCCTTTTGGCTCAAGACCTGCTGGACCTGCCCGGGAACTTTTTTAATTCCTTCAATGAAATTTTTGACTTCGTCCGGCTCAAGCTTGGATTTTACAAGTGCAAATTTTACGGCTAGAAGATAAAGAACAATAAGCTGAGCTGTAAAAGCTTTTGTAGAAGCTACTCCAATTTCCGGGCCTGCTCGCGTATAAAGGACACCGTCGCACTCCCGAGTAATGGTGCTTCCCAAAACGTTTGTAATAGCAAGGGTTTTACAGTTATAGGCTTTCAGACTCCGAAGAGCTGCAAGGGTATCGGCAGTTTCTCCTGATTGAGTGATTGCAATTGCAAGAGTCCCGTTTTCAATTACAGGGTTTCTGTAGCGGTATTCCGAACAGATATCCACATCTGCATGGATTCTTGCAAGCTCTTCGAAAAGATAGCTTCCAAGGAGCCCCGCATGCCAAGAGGTTCCACAAGCTAGGATCTGAATCTTTGAAAGTTTTCTGATCTCAGCTTCACTTAAAGGCAAGCCTTTAAGCTCGATGTTGCCTTCAAGTTCTTGAATTTTACCCGCAAGTGTGTTATTGATGGAATGAACCTGTTCGTGTATTTCCTTGAGCATGAAATGTTCATATCCAGCTTTTTCCGCAGCCTCAAGATCCCATTCGACTTTTTCCACGGCTTTTTCCAAAACTTCTCCGTCTCGGTCAAAGATTCGGACTTCCTCCGAACTTATCACAGCCGTTTCGTAGTCATTTAGATAAATTACGTTTTTTGTATGCCCAAGAAAAGCTGTGACATCTGAGGCCGCAAAGTTTTCCCCATCCCCTATTCCGATTACAAGAGGACTATCTTTTCGAGCTACAAAAAGTTTTTCGGGCTCTTCAGGAGAGACTACAGCAAGAGCATAGGAGCCTTTGAGTTTATTTAGGGTCTGCTGCAGCGCCTTTAAAAACCCTGTTTTCCTTTCTCTGCAGCAGGAAGGATCTCCGTAAAGTTCTCTATGCAGAAGGTGCACGATTACCTCAGTATCGGTTTCGGACTTAAAGAGATACCCTTCTTCCAGAAGTTCTTCTTTCAAAGCCATATAGTTTTCAATAATCCCATTATGCACAAGGGAAAGGCAGGCCGGTTCTCCAGAAGTATGAGGATGAGCATTTTGCGAACTTGGCCGGCCATGGGTTGCCCAGCGGGTGTGTCCGATTCCAAAAGTTCCCTCCGTGTTCTTTGGGATTTTCGCTTCAAGGTTTACGATTTTTCCTACCGCTTTGAAAGTTTCGAGTCGGGATCCAAGCACCGTAAGCCCTGCGGAATCATATCCGCGGTATTCGAGTTTTTTAAGAGCTTCAAGAAGGATCGGAGCTGCAGGCCGCTTTCCCGCATACCCTACAATACCACACATTTTAGATTCACCCCGAAAGTTATGCCAAATTAAAGAACGATGGAATCCCGAGAAAGGTTCCGATAGACGGTGTTTCCGGACTCAACTTTACAATTTACAGCAATTCTCATTCCAGCTTTTACAAGCACTCGATCTCCAATCTCGTTTCCATCTCCAAGAATTGCTCCAAGTCTTGGGGCCGGGTGAAAATCCCCGTTAATTAGAATTTCAAGCCCCTCTTTTTCTTCGGTGTCAAAATAAGCTCCTATGCGATTGTTGCTGCCTATGAGAGAATTGGTGAGCCTAGAATGAGTAGAAATTATGGTCTCCTCCATTATGACACTGTTTCTAATTTCGGTAAAAGGCCGGATCGAGACGTTGTCCCCTATCGTAGTTGAAGGCAAAATCACAACATTGGGTCCGATATCACAGTTTTCTCCAATCATTACAGGACCTACAATATAGCTTCCTGCTCGAATAAGGGTATTTTTCCCAATAGAAACCTTTCCTTTTAGAAGAGTTCCTTCTTCGATTTTCCCTTCAATTTTCAATTCAGAAGCGGTATTTAGAAAACTGGAATTAGCTCTTAGAAGATCCCAGGCAAAAGCCGCATCCATCCATTTTGCATTAGTTGGAACAGCAAAGACCTCTTTTCCTTTATTGATCATGAGCTGAAGGGTATCAGTTATTGCATATTCTCCGTACTCTGAAATCGGGGTTTCTTCAATAAAGTCAAAAATTGACGGAGTGAAGGCATAAATTCCAGTATTTACTATATTAGTTTTTTTCCCGGGTTTCTTTTCTAAAATTTTCAAAACCTTTTTTCCTTCGGTCAAAACCATTCCGTAGGCTTCGGGTTCTTCCATTTTTACAGTCAACAAAGTGGCATCTCCTTCCCGATTTTCCAGAAGGTCGGCAAGGGTTTGGGATTCGATAAGATTATCCCCGTTTAAAACCAGAAATTCGGAAACTTCAGGCTCTATGAGCGCTTTTGCCATTTTTATGGCATGAGCGGTTCCAAGCTGAGCTTTCTGGTCAATATAGCTTATCTTGACTCCAAAAGCCAGTCCATCTTCAAAATAGTCCATTATACGCTCTTTTTCATACCCGACTACCAGAAGAATCTCTTTTATCCCGTTTTCCGCAAGGGCTCTTATAACATGCTCTAGAATCGGTTTATTTGCAACCGGGAGCATCACCTTTGAGCGAGTGAGAGTAAGGGGCCTGCAGCGTAAACCTTCTCCTGCGGCAAGGATGATCGCTTTCATAGGAGTATAATGAATCTTTTTTAAATTTATACATTGTCATCAGGGCTCCAGAAATTATTTTTTGGAGTTTAGAAGAAAAGAAGAAAAGAAAAGGAAAAGAAGATGGCGAAGAGAGAAAAGAAGAAGAAGAAGAAGAAGATGAGAAAGAAGGAGATGAGAAAGAAGGAGATGGGAAAAAAAGATTAAATGAAGAGGGATTTAGAAATTTCATCCATAAAAAGCAAAAAGTCCTCCGACATAGGCAAGATAAGCCCCGAGCATGACAAGCCCTTCCCATCTTTCCAGTTTTTTCCCGGTAACTCCGAAGACGATAAGGAAAAGCATCAAAAGGACCATAAAAGGAAAATCATAGCTGTTTAGCTGAGTTGAAACAGGAAGTTCCCGGATTTGCGCAGATACCCCAAGAATCATTGCGATATCCATTGTAT
>JAQUFK010000198.1:0-592 GCA_028684695.1 Methanosarcinaceae archaeon
TTATATTTTTGATATTTGCCCTTGAGGAGGGGAAAGATTCTGATCTTTTCCCAGCCCGCCAGCAAAAAAATTTATAAAAAAGAAAGCTTCTTAAAAAAACTATTCAATATTTTATTTGATATTTAGACTTTTTAAGTGGACTCGGCGGGATTTGAACCCGCGGCCTTCACGTTGCGAACGTGACGATCTACCCCTGATCTACGAGCCCGCAAAAAGAAAAATAGAAAAAGATATATAAATAAGTATTGCCGGACCTGAGCCCGGACAATGATTCTTCTTTAAAAGTTAGAGGCGTCCAAGTTCCAGAATCTGGATACTTTCGGCCCCTTCAACCTTTGCAAAAGCTTCTTCTACAGCTTCAGTTCCGCCTTCTTGATCCCCGACTATTACGGTTACGATAAGAGCTTTGAGCCCAAAAGCTATAGGTTCTTCCTGAATTTCCCCGTAGAGCTCGGAGCCTTCCGGTACAGCTGCTGCAAGCTTTTTCTTGAGAGCTTCAAGGTCGGTTTCCACATCTGCGGGCATGACTTTGATTTTTGCTGCTACTTCACCCATGCAGTATTACCTCAATCTTATCCTAATTTGACACTAA
>JAQUFK010000198.1:602-3206 GCA_028684695.1 Methanosarcinaceae archaeon
ACACTAAATTTGACTTATTATTCTTATTTGTGCATCCCAAAATATTCTTCTTGTGCTCAGGGCCCCTGAAAGCCACATGCAGCACAGGTATATACATTGCCCTGGTGCCTGCAACTTTTGCATCTTCCAATTTCCTTTCCGCAGTTTGGACAGGGAAACTTCACATAGCCTTTTTCAACAAGGTGGACCCCGCAAGAGGTACAGTGTTCGACTTTGTTTGACATATTATTCTCCAAGTAAATTTGTTTCAAATAAATGAAAGCTGCAATGAATACAGGTCTTTAGTGAGTACAGCTCTGAAGGAAACACTCCAGGACTGCCGTCAGTAAAGGTGCCAGGCAGGCTTCCTGCCTTTTTAGCACCCGGAAGTATTAAGCTCAAACAGAAACAAGGTTTCTGGAAACGGCCTGCTTCTTTTGCACTACTCATATACCATATCCGATTTAAATATTCCCCTTTACTACCGTTCCCAGAACAGGCTTTCCGAAAAGCGCTCCAGCAACTCTTTCCGGGAATTTTCCGTTCACAACCAGACAGTCCATGCGATTTTCCAGAAGAAAAGCAGGCAGAGCAGAGTCTGTACAGCTAAATTTCATTTGGGAAAGTTCAAAGGCCGAGATCTCTTTAAGCAGTTTGCTGTTCCTGAAAACTCCATCCACATCCGTAACTTTTACGAATTTTGCGCCCATCCTGCGGGCGACCCAAGCCGCAAGGCTATCTGAAGTCACGGTCCAAGAATGCGAAAGAGGATCCGTTTCTTTTATGAGGTTGTAGGGGAGAAGCACCTTAACTCCTTTTTCCGGATTTTCCGGAAAGCTTGTGCCCTTTGCTCCGCTTTTATCCATAAGGTAGTACGCGTACTGCTCCATTGAAAGAATCGCCATCCAGTGAGCGGCCTCGTTTCCGATCCCAAATTGTGTATCCGCAACCCTTATAGCATCTGCAAAGGGTCCTCCTCCCGGCACAATTAGGATTGAGGCTCTTTCCGAAAAGCGTTCAAGCAGCATTTTTATGAGATCAGGAGCCTCTTTTATAAGGCTGCCTCCAATTTTTACAACCACTTTCATTTCTTTCCAATCCTTTGGCAGCTTTATCCTTTCTGCGCAGGGCCTTGGTGTGCCCTTCGACTTTTATTTCAGTTTTACTCTTGCTCAAGCAGCTTGGCAGCAGCATAAGCTGGAAAGACTTTTGAGCGCAAAGCTCCCCAGTACTCGGCAACAGAAACGCACTCAAGGCCCAATCTTTTGGCCGCTTCCTGAATCATAAACTCCCCAAGCCCCGCTGAAACGACTTTTGTAAGCCCGTGCCTACCCGCAACTTCGGAAATTGCATTTTCGAGTTTTGTGATTTGCTTTTCTTTGGCCTGGCGAGCAAGCTCTAAGATTTCACTCTCAGAAATTTCAGAAAGGTCCGCACAGACTACCCGGGCAAGCCTTCGCATGGCCTCAGACCTGCTTTTCCCGGCCCCGTCTGCAGTCTCGCAGCTAAACTGCTCTTTGCTAATGTCGCCTAGAAGAAGGTAAACATCCGCAGTTGTTGCAAAAAGTTCAGAAGAAGGACAGCAGCTGCCGGCTTTAAATTCTACCTGTTCTAAAAGAGCCGCAAGATTCGTCCGGAGGGTTCCAGCATACAAAAGCTCCTTCCTAAGCAGCCTGGAAAAATCAGAGAGACCGGCTCTGGGCTCTCCTCCCAAAATAGGAATAAGATCGCTTGTTGTACTCCCCACATCCACAAAAAGACAATCTCCAAATTCGGCTCCAATCAGGCGTGCCGAAGCGGCCCAGTTTGCCGCAGCAAGGCTTCGGAGGGAGTCTCCTGTTTTGAAAAAATGACCCTTGCTATTGATATAGGAGACCTTTTCTTTTCCAAAAGCCTCTTCTACATTTTCCATGATAAACCGAATCCCTTCGGTTTTATCTTCAAAACAATCAGCAAGTTCCCCGGTCATAACCACAGCAAGTTTTTCAGGCTGCAAGCGGCTTGCAAGTTCTCCAAGAACCCTAGGAAGCTCCGTATTTTTCCAGAGAGGAAGATAATGCAGTTCAGTAAGTGTGCCGTCTGCAGAAGCCAGTTTGGTATTTGCGCCTCCGATATCAAGTCCTATAATTCCTGAGGACGTGCCCGAGGAATTATCTGAAATATTATCAGAGGGCTGAGCTGAAATTTTGCCCAATACCTTGTTTGAAATTTGATCTGAAGTCTTGTCTAAAGTCCGGTCTGATTTCTTATCTAATGCCATATCCGATTCCCTTTTTTCAAAAATTATTCTTGTTTCTGCCGGAAAAAGCTTTTAACTTCTCGCAAAATCACGAAAAGATTTCTCCGAGTCGATCCTTTGAAAATCGGAATTCTCCTTCAAGCTTCACGGAAGCCGGAAGTTTTCCAAAACGGTTTTGGAGCAGGAGGGCTCCGATTTCCTCTTTCATAACCCTACTTAGCGCAAAAAGCGAGGCCGTAGGCCGGGGGTTTACGTCTACGACATAGGGTCTTTCAGAAAGCACAATATCAACCCCAACGTACCCAGAACAGTTTAGGGTCTTTGCCGCGGCAAGGGCGGTTGCAAAGAGTTCTTCTCGGCTTGGGGTTTCAAAAGGAGTAAGGCTG
>JAQUFK010000041.1 GCA_028684695.1 Methanosarcinaceae archaeon
TTCAAACGAAAAAGTTTGAGCAAAACTTCAATTCCTCTCCTTCCCCTATCTACATAATCGCCAAGAAAAAGAATAGAATCAATTCCCATTTCCCTTCTTTTTTCCAGAATAAATTCAAGGGCGGCCTGATTTCCATGAAGATCTCCTATAAGAAGAAGGGAGCTTGCCCTAGGGCTGAGCACAGCAGGCTCGGCTTCAAAAAGCTTATCGAGTTTGGGAAGCAGAGCTAAAAGGGCTTTTTTTGCGCTTTCTTTATTATGAATAGAAAAACCCTTCCTTTCTAAGTTTTTCTTCTTTTAAAAAATGTTCAATTAACTTCCTTGCAATACTGATTTTTCCCGGAAGAGCTGGGAGTTTTTCCGCAGAAAACCAAGCTGCAGCCTCGATTTCAAGCCCATCAGGACTAACTTTTCCGCTCTCGTATTCCGCGCTAAAGCCTATCATAAGAGAATTCGGAAAAGGCCAGGGCTGGGTTCCAAAATAGTTTAGGTTTTTTATTCGGATCCCCACTTCTTCCCAAACCTCTCTAATAACTGCGGCCTCAGCCGATTCTCCGGGCTCAACAAAACCTGCAACAAGACTATAGACCCCTTTTGGAAAATCTGGAGCTCTAACTAATAAAAGCTCCTTTCCTTTTTTTATGAGTACTATAATTGCAGGGGAGATTCTTGGGAAAAACAATTCCTTGCAATTCGGACATTTTTTCCCTCGTTCTTGAGGCAGTTTTTCCGTTTTATTCCCGCAACGGCTGCAGTACTGCGTGGTTCGATCCCATTCCATAATCTGGACAGCTTTATTTGCAAGGAAAAAGCAGTTTTTCCCCAAAAGTTCATAAGCTCGTTTAAGCTCCAGAAACTCCATACCTTTTGGAGCTTCGGCTTCGGCTTCAAGTTCTACAGAATAGCAGTGCAGCCTTCCAAGCACTCCAAGATACTGCAGCCTTTGAGCCTGCAAGCCAAGCTCTTCAAAAGCCTTAAGCTTTGGGACGGCAAGCGGGGAGAACTTTTTATAAAGGAGAAGCTCTCGCCCCCGAAACGCAAACCAAAGGGCTTTTTCAGTCCGGGATGAAGGGGCTTTAAGGCCGATTGTAAAATTTGAAATGATATCCATCTCTCTTAAATTCGGCAGCTGTTTTTTATATTTTTTTGCTGCTAGCTTGAGCACAGTGAGCAAAAAGTCAGAACAGTTTGTTCAAATAGGCCCGAATAGCTGTTCTTTCCAAGAAGGAAAAGTCTTTTGTTGCCTCAATTACTATTTTTTTCTCTTCGAGTTTTCGTTTGAGGGACCACTTTTAGTTATTTTCTTAAGGGTATCCTTTAAAAGCTTAACTTTGTCTTTTCCAAGTTCCGGAAGAAGCCCTATCAGGGTTCTATAAATTGTAACTCTGTCTTTTTCGGGAAGTTCTCCCAGGAGATTCATCAGATCTTCAAGTTCATTTATTCGCTTTGCCTCTGGCAGCCCAACAATAGCTCTGAGGCGCAAACTGAGAAGACGCCGTCTTTTTTCTTCATTTTCTGAAGCAAGTAATCTTAAAGAATCCATAAAATCACCCAACATTTATATATCCTTTAGATATAC
Organism: Methanosarcinaceae archaeon; assembly: GCA_028684695.1. Taxonomy (GTDB): domain Archaea; phylum Halobacteriota; class Methanosarcinia; order Methanosarcinales; family Methanosarcinaceae; genus JAQVBP01. The sequence goes on from JAQUFK010000041.1 coordinate 1,579, forward strand.
ATGCGCTTTAATCCTTTTTTAAGCCTTTTGTTCCCTAAGGGGTTTACGCTTCAGTTCTAAGATACCCTGCAAAAATATTAAGGCTTCTTCCAAGCTGCCCTGGCCTCAGCTCTTCTTAATGAATCCATTTTCAGGAATTTTTATTCTTAAGAATATATCTTCGGGCAAAGCTCAATTGTTAATCCCATTATTAACAAGCCGGAGGTAAAGGAAATGATATTTATGGACATTGTGTCTTGGGATCCGGAAAATACCGAAGCAGTCGGCAAATGTTATGAAGCCTATGAATATCCAGAGGGAATTAAAGTAATCGACGAATGGATAGACCTTATGGGCTATCGGATTTTTGTAATCTACGAGCTTGAGGATGAAAAAGCCTACCTAACTTCAAATCTGCCTTTTATGGGGCTTTGCAAGTTTGAAACCCTTCCCCTTATGAGGGCATCTCTATATGAGAAAACTTATGAAGAATGGGCCAAAAAAACAGGAATACGGCCTGAATTTGAAAAAAAGGCTGCGATTCAGGAAAAGCTCAAAAACCTTGAAAAAAGAGTTCAGCGCCTAGAACAACAGACTTTCATTCAGCAAGAAGATATTACTTGAACGTCAGAAAAGGCAAGCTTAGCTTAAAAGTGAACTACCCCTGAGCTAAAGACTAGGGGGCTTACGCTGCGTTCTATAAAGCTTTAATTAGAGCTTCTAAAAAGCTCTAATTAAAGCCTAAAAAGCCCTTATTCTTCGAGATTCTGAGTTTGCTCCAAAATCCAATCTCCTATTAGCTGTAGAGCTGCCGGAGAAATGGTTTCCTGAATTGTTGCGTACTCGAAAGGACTGCCAGTATTTGCGGACTGCAAGAGATGATTTAATCCTGGCATTTCTTTTATAGTATAGTTTTCGTTGCCTCCTGCAAGAAGGGCAGCTTCAATTGCTTGCAGGTTTTCTTTGGAAGGAACCTGAAGATCTTTATCTCCGTTTATTGCCAGCACAGGAACTTTAACTTCTTTTAAAGCAGTTTTAGGATCGTAGCTTAGAAAATTTCTCATCCAAGGAGAAACAAGGACCTGAACCTGAAATTCAAGCTCCTCTTCGGAATAATCAAAATTCTTTTTATCTTCGGCACTCATATTTGTTAAACTCTCTTTTAAAATCTCCCGCAACTTTTCCGCTGCAAGCGTATTATTTTCTTCTGTTTTCAGCACAGAAAATAACTTTTCCTGAAGGAGTCGATTTTGGGCTATGATTTCAGAATCTGTCCCTTCGGCTTTGGCGATTAAAGCACTCTGAAGATAAATTATCTCTTCTCCAGGCAGCCCGGGACCTGCCAGTAGCACGAGGAAAGCTATATCCGGATCATTTCCCGCTGCAATTGGGGCAATTAACCCTCCTTCGCTATGCCCGATCAGCCCTATGTGCGCAGAATCAATTTCCTTACGACTTTTTAGATATTCAACCCCTGCAAGGGCGTCTTCTGCGAAATCCTCGGAGGTAGCTTCCGAAAAGTTTCCGCTTGAACCTCCAATACCTCTATCATCAACCCTAAGAACTGCAATTCCCCTGCGAGTCAGATAATCAGCCAGCACAAGAAACGGCCTGTGTCCACAGAGTTCTTCGTTTCGATCCTGTTGTCCTGAACCTGTTATGAGCAACACGGCTGGAAAAGGCCCTTCTGTTTTAGGGAGAGTTAAGGTGCCTGCAAGTCGGATCTTTCCTTCCTTGTTTTCAAAAGAAACCTCTTCTTCAATATAGGGATAAGGTTTTACGGGATCTTGGGGTCTGCGAAGCTCGGGGGCTTTATCGGTCGGTTGGAGCACGATTGGAAAAGTAGCCCCTCCCTGTTTCCATTCTCCTTCAAGCGTTGGACCCTTTTCTTTTAAAATTCCTTCGAATATGCCGTTAATTGAGAGCGCTTCCAGCCGCAAGTTTCCGGATTCATATCTTATTTTCTCTACAGGAATCCCGCTTATGCCCTGATCCGGGCTGTCTAGGGTTGCAGTTAGAAAACCTGTTTCAGGAGCTTTAGAAATATTGAATAATAACCTCAATTCCACATCTGGCTGGATTTTAAGACTTCCAAGCCAAAGCCCTTCAATTGCCTCCAGATTTTCCGTCTTGTTTTCAGCTGAATCCTCCGGCCCGGTAATACAGCCTGAGCCAGCAGCTGCAACTACGCACAATAAAAATAAGAAGCAAATTCCGATTTTATATTTCATATAAACCCTCTTTTAGTATAGCATATCCAAAAAGATATGATTCGAGAAAGGGAAGATAGATTCCTCTATTCTTTATATTGTTTGGATATAGGCTTAACGCTTTATGAATTTATCTTAGGATACCTTAGCCATCTTTATGATATATCTTCCTTTACTCAATTTATTTACTCAAAGCTACTTTATATTTGAAATTTCAAAAAAGAATACAGAAAAACTGAAAAGCCAAAAACCAAGCTTTGAAATACTTAAACTGGAAATATACCAAAAAAGAGTTTGGGGGTAGGGCATCCGGTTAATGGGGAGTGGGGGAATTGGGGGGTTGAAAAGAGAGTTAAAAACTAGTTATGTACCGTTTTTCTTCCGGATGCCCTATTAACTACATATCCGTTTTAATATATAAACGTAGAGGTGTCCTGAGCAAAGGAGGATTATTTTCGCAGTACCGAGTATATTTTTAACAACGTTATGGAAAAGAATTTTCCATTCCAGTTAAAAAGCTCTATTTCTGGACTCTGAAGTTTTCACACTCAAAATCGCAGCCGCCCGGGCTGCACTTTCTGGAGTATAGAAAACAGGTAAGCCTTTCGCTTCAAACTTTTTTGCAAGCTTTTTTGTAAAGGCCCCTCCAGGACTGCAAATAAGAACAGGCTTTTGGGGCTGCCTTTTTTCTTTTGCAGCTTTGTTGAGAGCTTCAAGGGTCTCCTTTATCCGGGCAACGAGTTTTTCGGTAATTAAGGGAGGACCCCAGAGCACAGCCACAATTGCAAGATCGTATTCCTCCCCTGAAAAAGCTATTTTCAGAGCCTCAGCGTAGTGTTCGTCTCGCACCTGTCCTGTCAGATCAATTGGATTTCCCGTAGCTGCAAAGGGAGGGATTTTCTTAAGAAGCTGCCTCTCTTTTGCTTTTGAGAGAGGTACAACTGCCAACCCCCGACTCTCGCAAGCATCCGCGATATTAATTCCTATTCCTCCTCCATTTGTAAGAATAAGGATTCGCTTGCCAAAGCCAGGCCTGTAAGCCTCCAGAACCTTACAAGCATCTTTTAGTTCCTCGTAACCTTCAACCTCGAGAATGCCACATTTTCTAAAGGCTGCCTTGTAGGCCTCATAAGTTCCGGAAACGGCTCCAGTATGCGAAATTGCGGCTCGGGATCCACTTTTCATTTTTCCCACCTTTACGGCGACAAGAGGTTTTTTTGCAGCACAGCGGAAAGCCGCTTCAAGGAAGGAGCGCCCCTCTTTTACAGATTCCACATAAAGCAGTACTACCTTTGTAGCTTCATCCTCTGCAAGAAAGAAAAGACATTCACTCTCATCAACGTCAACTCTGTTTCCGTAGCTTACGATTCTTGCAACTCCTATTCCTTCCGCTGCAATCTCATCCACAATCAAAGAAGCAAAAGATCCACTTTGCGTAAGGATGGAAAGGCCTCCTGAAGCAGGCTTTTTAATACGCTCTTGAGAAATAAAGAAGGTATCCACCTTTGAGAGGGTATCATAGATCCCAAGGCAATTTGGGCCAATTATTCTAATCCCACTCTGTGTAGCTAGATTCTTAAGTTCAGCTTCCAAAGCCGCTCCAGCTCCTCCTATTTCTTTAAAGCCAGAGCTTATAACAATTGCACCCTTTATTTTGCCCAGCCCCTGCCTAAGAGCTTTTAAAACCTTGGAGGCTGGAAGAGCCAGGACTGCTATATCGATATTCTCTTCTATATCTTCAAGGGAAGCATAACATTTCAGGCCCAGAATTTCTTTATATTTTGGATTTACAGGATAAATCTTTCCTGAAAACCCCATTAATTTCAGATTTTCAAGAATAATTCTAGAAAGACTTTCTGGGCGAGGGGAAGCTCCTACAAGGGCAATAGAATCGGGTTTGAAAAAAAAACTTAGGCTTGAGGCAGCTCTTAGCCCCTCAGCTTCCGCTTTACCCACAAAAGGCTTTGGAGCCGAAATTTTGGAATCCGGGTTCAGAGTTTCCATAGCTAGGAAATTCTCAGGAATCATAATAAGGATTCTGGGCTTTGGATTCGGAATTTCAAAATAAGAGCTCGCCTGATAAGTTAAAATCAAAAATAAGGAATGGAAATTGGATCAAAAAACGCTTTATTCAGACTTATTCTCAAGCACTTTTTTCCCGCGTTCCATCGGGACGATCTCCAGTTCCGCATGTGCAAATTTCTTTTCTAAAGGTTCGCCTTCCGCAATCCTGTCAAGAGTCAGGGCTACGGCAGCAACTTCAGAATGGGGTTGGCTGCCCACGGCAACGTTCCAATCCGCAAGCTGGTAAAGCTCTGGTGGAACCTTTTCTGCCCCTACCACAAGCATAAGCTTTTCGCAGGCTCTGAGCTTGGAGCTGACCTTGGGCAGGTTAAGCCCATACATAGAAAGATGACAGACTTTGCCGCCTTCAGCTTTCCATTTCTTAATTTCTTCTTTAAAATTCACATTATTTTTAACATAAAAGGCCCCGCCCCAGCGTTCAACGACATCTTCAAGAGTCCTGGTAATTCCAGGATCATTTGAGGCCAGCAGCATACCTTCGGCTCCTAGCAAGCGGGCCGTAAGCCCCACATGAGTCGTTATCCGCTTATCTCTTTCAGGCCTGTGCCCAAGGCGAAGTAATACTATCCTTTTCATAAAGGGCTAAAATCGGGGCAAAGTATTTAAAGGGTTTTGCCAAAACTCCAATTTTACCCTCTGCCCCAGAAGGAAGGGAGAAAAGATTCAGTTACTGAAGCCCATATGTGGCTCCAGGAACCCTTCGAAGCAGCATCCCCTCAACAACGATTGGATTTGTCCTCTGAGCAGTCGTTATGGCAGTTTCGAGCTTAAATTCCTTTTCCGCATAAACAGTTAGAATTGCCTCGCCTTTCTTTACGACTTCACCCATTTTCTTATGAAGAACGATTCCTGCTCCTTTATCGTTTGGAGCTCCGGCAAGCCTTGCAACTTCGATGAGCCATTTGTTATCGAATTCGATAACATATCCGTCGGAAGAAGCACATACATCAGCGGTATATTCTCCAATCGGAATTTCTTCCGGAATAACGTCTGGATTTCCACCCTGGATTTCAATAATCTCTTTCATCTTTGCCAGAGCTTTTCCATTTCTTAGAGTCTCCATTGCAAGTTCTTTTCCGCGCTCTCTTGGAGCTGCGCCTCCCATTTCAAGCAGGATACCGGCAAGGGCAGTACTCTTTTCTATAAGGCTGTTTGGACCTTCAAGGCTTTTAAGCACCTTCAAAGCTTCTCTTACCTCAAGGGCTGGGCCAATAGTTCGCCCCACTGGAGAAGAGCCATAGGTAAGGGCACATTCCACGTTCATGCCGAGTCTGTGTCCCAGATTGATCAAATCTCGAGCCAATTTTTGCCCTTCTTGGACATTTGCAACTTTTGTGCCAGAGCCTGTCGGAATGTCAATTACTAGGTTATCGGCTCCAATTGCTCCTTTCTTTGCCATGATTGAGGCTAGCATCTGACAGTAAGGATCAATTGAGAGAGGATATTCGGCCCTGATGAGCTTGTCATCTGCAGGAGCTATATTTGTAGAGCCTCCCCAGACAAGAACTCCTCCGACCTTCTCAGTCATTTCCTTTACTTCCTGAGCGCTGAATTCTACGTTGCAGAGCACTTCCATAAGGTCGGCCGTTCCTCCGGCTCCAGTAATTGCCCTGGAACTGGTTTTTGGAATTAAAAGCCCGTTTGCAGCCACAATAGGAACCACAAGGAGAGAGATTTTATTTCCTGGAACGCCTCCTATGGAATGTTTGTCCATAATTGGGTGGGTATCAAATTCGATTTTTTCGCCGGTATCGATCATAGCTCGGGTCAGCCATTCGATTTCGTCATCATCCATTCCATGGATATAAGAGGCTGTCATGAAAGCGGAAAGTTCAATATCACTTAGGTTTTCGTCCACAACATCTTTTATAAGCTGATTGATTTCTTCCCGGTTTAAGTGTTCCTTATCCATCATTTTTTTAATGATCTTTCCGGATTTGCTGCGCAGAGCAGGAAAAACCTCTACTGTATAAGCTGTGAGCTCTTCAGCTAGGGGTTTTAGATGTTCGTAAACCTCGGTAAAAACCCCTAAAGTTCCAGCTTCTACCATGTCCGTTGTGAGATCCACAATGGCAGAAACGCTTTCCCGCCCTCGGATGCGCACCCTGTCTCCAGGGTTTACTCCCAGTTCTTTTGCGTCCGCGAGATTGAAGAGCACTTTGTGCTGCCCAATTTTTATATCAAAATGCTGCAGTTTTAACTTCATGGCTACCCATCTTTTCTCTTTATACTCGACTTTAGTCGCTGCTTTTTAGCTTTTATTTCTAATTTTTTATTTTTTAGCTTCTGCTTTTAGTTTCTTATCTTTTAAGCTTCAAGAAATAAATGGCTATCGAGACCTTAGTAAAGAAAACTAGAATTGGGCTTCAAAAGGTCTAAAAGCTTAAAAATCGGAAAAGAAGAAGAAAGAAGAAGAGGCTTTCCGCTTAAGCTTGCCCGGGGAACAAAACGGACTCCGGGCTGCTGGAATTCCTTGCAACTAAAAGAAAAATCAAAGATTTTTCGGAGCTTGGAGCGGAATTTGGCAAGTAATACTTAAAAGCTAAACCCAAGGAAACAAATGGATTATATTTATTTTATTCTTTCAGGTAGCCTTTGCGTTCCAGCCATTCTACCTGAGGTCTGGTGTATTTCCAAATAACATCGGCTTTGCTGTCCTGAATATCCCAGGGAGTTGCAATTACGACGTCCCCTTCCCGGATCCACATCCTTTTTTTCTTGGAGCCCGGAATTCTTCCCATACGAGTAACCCCATCCATGCAGCGCAGATGAACTCTTTTTGAGCCCAGCAGACTCGTAACTGTTGCAAGAACTTCTTTTTTATCCTTTCTGGGAGTGCGAACTCTTGTTACTTCCGGCGTACCCGGAGATCGGCCGGACTTCGATCCATTTCTTCTCTTTCTCATATTGCTTCTATAATTAGCCAGCTTAAGACCTCGATTGTTTCTTATTTTTAATTTATAAATTCAGTTTTGTTTTTCCTGTTTTCAATAACAGTCTTAGGGATACTTCAATTATAAAAATCTTTATTTATCTCTTTTGGCCTCTTGTTTCTTGAAGCCTAAAAAGGGAAACTTCCACATATATTATGGACTGTTTTTGAGACCCCGGCGGACAAGACAGAATCCGGAATAAAACAAGATAAAATATAATTCATTATTTAAAACAAAAATAAAGTTTTCAATGTTTCTAATAACAGATTATAAATTATATCCCTATATTTTTCCTGTTGATACAAGCAGCCTAAAGCTATATAAAAGTATCCAAGCTCTCAAGCCCCGGCTTTTATAGAAGGCTGCATAAAACCTCTGGATTTTTATTTTGTGAGAATTCACATTTTTGGCATCCCAACCCCCACAAAAACGAGTTTTGTCTCTATAGGCAAAGCTCCTACCTCGCTTAAAGAGACTTCTTTTTTGCTCATATTGATTTGAACTTCTGCTCTCTCAAGCCCAGCTTCGCTCATGTAGGCCATGATAAGTTCAGATCCCAGTTTTTCCGCAGCAGAAAGAGCTTCAAGATAATTTCCAAATGTTTCTCGACCTCGAGGAGAAAAAAGGAGAACAAGTCGTTTTTTATCTTTTGTATAAGTGTTTTTTATAAGGATTTCAACTCTTTTAATCCCTTTTCCCACAAGAGCTCCGACTGCATTGCCCACGTTTGCAAATTCTGGAACTCTTATCTCAGCATCCAGAACTTTTTTAAATTCCTCTGAAAAAGCAAGGACTGGGCCTCCAATTAGCACAACCGGGATTTTTATTTTAAATTGTGAGACTTTATCGGAAAGCAGGATTTTTTCAAGCTCGAAAGCCGGGACATCTTTTTGGAGAAATTTCATAAGGTTAAGCGCCATGTTTCTTGCAAGTTCTTCTTTTATCTGCCTGCAAAGGTTTAGATAATCCAGATTCATGTAGCGTTCTAAAAGTTTGGCTCCAACCCTTGAAGCTTCCCCATCCCAAGCCCTATATTCTCCAAGCACATGCAATGCATCGGTCGGAGTAAAACCTATTGCTTGCACGAGCCGTTTTCTTATAAGAGCATCTAAAAGTCGAGGAGAAGGCAGCTGCTCAAACTTCCAAAAAATATCGCTAAGTGAGGTTGGGGTTTTGCCTATTCTTTCCAAGATTTCTTTTTCAAGCTTTCCAATTTCCGCAGCTTCGGCTCCAGTCCTTATGAAAAATTTGGTGGGTTGGATGTTTTCTTCAAGCCGCACGTTTGCAGGCGTCCGGCCAGCTTTTAAAGTTTCCAAAAAACCAGGAAACTTTACGGAAGCCACACAAAGGGGCATTACCCTTCTAGGACCAAGATTGAGTTTTGCGTTTTTAACCCAGACGTGGCTGTCTCCTCCCATTGCAGAAGTTTCCATCCGGATAGCCTTGACTTTGGTCTGCCAACCTCCAACTATCGCCCCTTCAGAACAGAGTTCCGGAAGCCCATTTTCGATCATAGAAACATCTGTACTCGTGCCTCCGACATCGATTACAGCACAAGTTTTTAGGCCGGAGAGATGAGCTGCCCCTACAAGACTTGCTGCAGGCCCTGAAAATATAGATTCGATGGGTTTTTCCAGAGCTTCGTGGATTCCCACAACTGAGCCATCACACTTGAGTAGGAGCAGCCTGCCCTTAATTCCTCTCCTCTCGATTTCTTCTTTAATAGATTTTATGAAGCGTTGCGCTATTGGGATAAGCTGAGCGTTTAAATAAGCGGTCACGCCTCGTTCATAAGCTCCGAGCTCAAGGGATAATTCGTGTCCGCAGACTACGGGAAGCCCTGTTAATTCCTCAAGGCATTTTTTTACTTTCAGTTCATGGACCGGATTTCGAATACTGAAATAGGAAGAAACCGCAAAAGCCGAAACTTTTTTTCCAACTCTCCTGACAAAAGCTTCAACAGCTTCCATATCAAGAGAAGCTAGTTCCGCTCCGTGATGATCGTGTCCTCCTTTTACAAAAGTATAGTAGTCCAAGGAAACTTTTTCAGGAATTTGATAGTCTCCCACAAGAAGTAGGCCCACAGGATAGCCTGTTTTTTCAAGGATGGTGTTGGTAGCAAGGGTCGTGGATACTGATACGAGTTTTATCTCTTTGAGATATTTTGCGTCTAGCCCATCAATTGAATTTCGAATGCCCTCAAGTAGGTCAGGGTAAGTTGTAAGGGCCTTGTTTGAATCTACAACTTTGCCATCTGAGTCTCTGATAATGATAGAGTCGGTATAAGTGCCGCCCGCGTCAATTCCCATACTGTACTGCATTTAAAAAATCTCCTGAACTCTTTTCTTGACCTACTTGATTTTAAGGCTTTTATTTCTCAAAAAGGAATGGGTGGAATTAGGTTGTATTTCTGGATATATAATATGGCATGTACAAGTTCAAAAGGCTTTCAAAATTTTAAGATAAGCCTCGTCTCTTATATTATCTGAGAGGATAAGGGCTCTAAGTCAAATAATTTAATTTAAGTAAGAATATAACATGCTTGACTTTGCCTATGAGATCTGAAAAACTTCAGCTTTAAAGCTGAAGTTTGTCCTCTATGAGTTATTCCAAAAAAATTGAACGCTTTTTGATAAGGATATGAAAATCGTCCCTAAAAAAATCGGCCAAGGTTTGGAGAGGCGTTCTTAAAAAAGGCTTTAATTAAAATCTTATCCTTGACCCCTCAGCTTTTTTCTTTGTGTTTCCTTACACAATTTTTCAATTATTCCAATATTTATAAAACGCAGCGTAAAACCCCTGAGGCATTACTCGAGGCGAGTTCACGCTGTTACCTATAGAAAAGGAGAAAGGATGTATTCTAAAAAGCTTACAATTGTTACTTAAATATTAGTGTATATATATTTTGCAAACCTTGGCATTTATTGTTTGTGAGCGGGTTTCTTTTTTACGCACCCCAGCAAAGCTTAGCAAAAACAGACAATCCCAACAAGATCGGAATGAAAAATTCATTCTCTCCCGCTCACAACCCCCAAATTATGGATCAAGGAATTTATCCTTGGAAAAAAACCCTAATTGGATTAGAAATTCCGCTGTTCAAGGGACATACCCTAAAATTTTAAACAAGTGCTTAAAGCAAAGCGAAAGCTCCTGAGGATTTGCCTCAGGATTAGGTTCCTTTTACCGCAAGCATCCTCTCAAGGGCTCGTTTTGCTCCAACTCTTACGCTTTCTGGAACGGTCAATACAGTTTGCATTTTTTCAAGAGAATCCAGAAGTTTTTCAAGATTCACCATTTTCATGCTTGGACAATAGGCGTAGCCAGACACGCAATAAAACTTTTTCTCGGGGTTTGCTTTTGAAAGCCCATGCAGAACTCCGCACTCAGTTCCTACTATAAATTCCTGGCTTTCGGATTTTTTTGCATACACAATCATTCCTTTGGTGCTTGCCACATGATCGGCAAGTTTGAGCACTTCAGCCCTGCACTCAGGATGAGCGATGAACTTGGCTTTTGGGTATTTTGCTTTCATACGCAGGACATCAGCCTTTAAAATCTGGTGATGACTGGGGCAGTGTCCTTCCCAAGGAATGATTTTTTTCTCTGTGTGAGCCGCAACATAGGCTGCTAGATTCTTGTCAGGTACAAAAAGGATTTCTTCGGCTTTAAGCGAATTTACGACTGCTACTGCATTTGCGGAAGTACAACAAATATCAGACTCTGCCTTGACTGCCGCCGAACTGTTGACATAACAGACAACTGAAGCCTCCGGGTGTTTTTTCTTTTCTTCCCTTAAAGGACCTACATCCGCCATGTCGGCCATGGGGCAGCTTGCATCAATTTCTGGCATAAGCACCGTTTTATCGGGGCAGAGGACAGCTGCGCTTTCTCCCATAAAGTGAACTCCGCAAAAGACTATGACTTTCGCTTTCTGCTTTACGGCTTCCTGGCTTAAGCCAAGGGAATCCCCCACAAAATCCGCCACATCCTGAACCTCTGGCCTAGAATAATAGTGGGCAAGAATTACTGCGTTACGTTTTGCTTTTAACTCATTGATCCGGTCTATAATTTCTGCTTGCTCCATTGAACCACCCGGAAAAACTTAAAACGGAAACGGAATCGGCCGGGTTTTTCCGGTCATTAAATAAGATATGTTATTCAACTCCTGTCGCCATGAAATAAATTATTCTAATAAATTCTAATTAATCTTGATTTTAAAATCCCCTTGATTCCAAAACCGGAACCTGCTAATCCCGAGAAAACAGGGAAAAACTTTGGATTTAAAATTCCGGGTTTCCCGGGCTGGGTACAGG
>JAQUFK010000042.1 GCA_028684695.1 Methanosarcinaceae archaeon
TTTTTTCCCCTATAAAAAATAAAAAGGAGAGTGTTTATTTCTGCTTAACGCTCATGCACATACCGGCAGCGATTGTCATACCCATATCACGGATAGCGAATCTGCCAAGCTGTGGAATTTCCTTTACGGGCTCAAGGACCATTGGTCTGGTCGGCTTGAAGGTCACAATTGCAGCGTCTCCGGCCTTTAGGAAGGTCGGATTTTCTTCCTTGACCTGCCCGGTCTTAGGATCGAGCTTCTTGTCAAGCGAAAGGAACTGGCAAGCAATCTGAGCGGTGTGGCTGTGGAATACCGGAGTATAACCTGCAGTAATTGCGGAAGGGTGCTGAAGGACCACAATCTGGCCTACAAACTCATCTGCAACAGTTGGAGGAGTTGAGGTGTGCCCACAAACATCTCCTCTGCGAACATCGCCCTTGCCAATACCACGAACGTTCCAGCCAATATTGTCGCCAGGTGTAGCTTGTGGAATTTCTTCGTGGTGCATTTCAATGGACTTGACTTCTCCGCCAGTTCCTCCTGGCATAAAGACTACCTTGTCGCCCTTCTTCATAACCCCGGTCTCGACTCTGCCGACTGGCACGGTTCCAATACCGGAAATGGTGTAAGCATCTTCCACAGGGATCCTAAGGGGGAGACTAATTGGCTTTTCGGGTTCCTTAAGGTCATTGAGGGCCTGCTTGACAGTAGGACCTTTGTACCAGGGTGTGTTTGCGCTGGCTTCGGAAACGTTGTCGCCTTTGTAGGCAGAAGTTGGGATGAAGGGAATTTCGCTTGGCTTAAAACCGATCATCTTAAGGATTCCGGAAACCTGCTCGACAACTTCCTTGTACCTGTCTTCACTGTATTCGACTGCATCCATCTTGTTAACAGCAACAATAAGCTGGTTGATTCCAAGAGTCCTGGAAAGGAAAATGTGTTCCTTAGTCTGGGACATTACCCCATCAGGAGCTGCAACAACAAGGACTGCGGCATCGGCCTGGGAAGCTCCGGTAATCATGTTTTTGACGAAGTCACGGTGCCCCGGGCAGTCCACGACTGTGAAATAGTACTTGTCAGTGTCGAATCTCTTGTGGGAGATGTCAATGGTAATTCCTCTCTCACGCTCTTCCTTAAGAGAGTCCATAACCCATGCAAAAGCGAAGGATTCTTTCCCTTTTTCTTTTGCTTCAGCTCTGTACTTGTCGATAATGTGGGCTGGAACTGCGCCAGCTTCAAACATTAAACGACCTACAAAAGTGGACTTTCCATGGTCAATGTGACCAATAACGGCTAAGTTCATGTGTGGTTTTTCTGCTGCCATATTAAATTCTCCTATATTTCTTAATAAGTAGAGATATCAGACATATCGTATCAGATGTATCCAATATCAGGTAATTACTATATCAATATTGGGGCAAACGGCAATATTGAAATCGGCATATCTACTCAAGCCTCAATATTTGCCCTTTAACCAGCCCTTTTACGCTTCATTCCGCAGAGGCAAAATCCAGCCAGTATCCAGCGGCCTGGGCTGTTTCTCCCCATTATAGGCAATCTTACGTTTAAAGTTTTCCACTCCCCGGACATTTCAGACCGGAAATAGCGGGACGGAATATAACGGGATATATCTGAAGCTATCAAATATATTTGAATTTGACGGTTTCCCTTTTCCCGCAAGGCCTAAAAAACCTCTATTCCAAAAAGCCCAAAAAAGAGGAAAAGAACTTAGAAAGGAGTTCTAATTCCAATTCCCCTTGATTGGAGCTTTTTTTGCGCAAGAATTTAAAGTCCAAGGAAATCTGAGGGTTTGGGCAGATCCTTTTTAAGGCCTTTCCTTTCCCGAATCTGGCCTACGATTTCAGGCATAAGGTTTGCAGGCACAAGATCAAAGCCTCCAAATTCCGTGCTCCACATAGCCCGGCCTTCGGTTGCAGATCTGATTTCCCCTGCAAAACCAAACATCTGAGCCACAGGCACTCTGGATTCTATAATTGCCAAATCGCCTTCGGTACTCATATTCAGGATAACCCCGCGGCGGCCCTGCATTTCTTTGGTCGCACCGCCCATGTTAAGCTGGGGGACCTGGACAAAGACTTTCTGATATGGTTCAAGCAAACTGTCTTCTGCAAGGAGCATTCCAGCCTGCATTGCCTGCCTTGCTGCAGGAATGATCTGAGCTGGACCTCTGTGGATTGCATCCTCGTGCAGTTTTGCGTCCACAAGTACGGCCTTGACGTTAGAGACTGGCTCTCTTGTAAGGGGACCTGCCTGCATAACTTCTTCAAAACCGTCGATTACAAGTTCCATGGTCTCGTTAAGATACTGAATCCCTCGAGTCATGTCCAGGAAAATGTTGGTGCCGTAGATGGCAGTAATGGCTTTTGCCTCGTCTTTGTCCATTCCGGCTGCGATAAGCTTTTCCCTGCGTTCGAGTTCAGGCATTCTCATGGAAATTTCGCCAGATTTGACAAGCCCGACAATTTCAGGAGCCAAGGGCTCTACATAGATATAGAACCTGTTGTGTCGATTGGGAGACTTTCCTTCAACCGGTTCGATCCTTTTCTTGACAGTTTCCCTGTATACAACAATGGGCTGACTGGTGGTAATTTCCACGTTTTTATCCCTTTCGATCCTGTGGGCAATAACTTCAAGATGAAGTTCCCCCATTCCGGCCAAAAGGTGTTCTCCAGTTTCTTCGTTAAGGGTAATTTGAAGCGTCGGGTCTTCCTTTGCAACCTGTCTTAGAACTTCAACAAGCTTGGGCAAATCCTTTGTGTGCTTGGCCTCAACTGCCACAGTAACCACAGGCTCACTTACATGTCTAATGCTTTCAAAGGGCACCATGCCATCAAGAGTAGTGATAGTCGAGCCGACGATTGCTTCCTTAAGCCCTGTAACTGCGGCAATGTTTCCTGCAGGAATTTTATCCACTTCAAGCCGCTCAGGACCCATGAAAATTCCGACCTGCTGAACCCGGCTCTTTCGGGCCGAACCTGAGGTATAAACTTCCATTCCTCTGGTAAAAGAACCGCTAAAAAGCCTTCCGGTTGCAACTTCTCCTGCATGAGGATCCATGGAAATATCAGTTACCATGAAAGCAAGATCCCCATTTGAATCTGCACTAGACATTGATTTTCCGATTTTTGAGTCAGCTTCCCCGTGCCAGATAGTTTTAACTCGGTCTTTCTGAGCGTCGAGAGGATTTGGCAGGTGGCGAATAACCATGTCAAGGACAGCTTCGTGCAAAGGACAATCCTTGGCAAGGGACTTCATATCTTCAGCTCGGCAATAGTTGTAAACGTCTCCGAAGGAAACTCCTGTTTTTTGCATCATAGGGACGCTAATTGCCCAGTTGTAAAGCGCGGATCCGAAAGCAACGGTTCCGTTTGCTGCATCCACTTTCCAGCCAGCTTTATACCTCTCCTCGTTCATGCTCCTAATGAGCTTGTTTACATGATCGATGACTTTTCCGAGGCGGATCTGCATTTCCTGAGCGTCCACCTGAAGTTCATTGATAAGCCTATCGACCTTGTTGACGAAAAGCACGGGTTTTACGTGTTCCCTGAGCGCCTGTCTAAGCACAGTCTCAGTCTGGGGCATGGTCCCTTCAACAGCGTCTACGACAACGACTGCCCCATCTACTGCACGCATTGCACGGGTAACGTCGCCTCCAAAATCAACGTGACCAGGAGTATCGATCAGGTTGATAAGGAAGTCTTCCCCGTCATAGGAGTGGACCATTGACACGTTTGAGGAGTCAATTGTAATCCCACGAGACTGTTCTTCCTCATCGGAATCCATGAACAGCTGCTTGCCTGCAAGCTCTGTGGAAATCATTCCGGCTCCGGCCAAAAGATTGTCAGATAAAGTGGTTTTTCCGTGGTCAATGTGCGCAACGATTCCGATATTTCGGATCTTTTCAGGGTTGGCCATAAGCGTGGTTACGCGCTCGACCATTTTCTTCCTTCGTCCCATAATAATACCTTTGAATAGAGATTTGAATTTATGTTTAAATTATAATAGAATAAAGCTGCTAGCCTGCAGAAACAGAACAAACAACCATAAAAATAATAATTTGAAAGAGTCTCAAACGAGACTCGATCAAAAGGCGCCTTGCTTAACGGGCCGCCTTTGCTACTCTTTCCTTTGCGTCCTTTCTGTTTATAGAGAAGCACTTTGAATCGCGGTTAGAAGCTCCTATAAGTTCGGAAGCCAGACATTCGGCTGCGGAACGCTTGGATTTAAAGGAGGCATTGACAACGCCCATGCTGATGTAGCGCAGCGCGGAATCAACCCGCCTTTGTGGAGCAGTATCCACAGCCTTTGGCACGGAAATTCCTCCGTACTTAAGCCTTACAACTTCTTCTCTGGGGCCTGCATTGCCAATCGCATCCACAAGCACCTGGATGGGATTTTGCTTGGTTTTCTGATTCACAATGTCAAAAGCTTCTTCCACAATCCGAAGGGTGGTCAACTTTTTTCCAGTGTTTTGTTCGTTTCTCATGAGGTTGTTAGCCAGCCGCTCAACAATAGAGATTTCAGATTTATTGAACTGCTGTCTAGCATGTCTCCCACTGGAGTGAGGTACAATTACGGGAGTAAGACTCACATAACGCTTAATCCCCGGATCCTTAACCTCTACTTCTGCAAGATCCCACTTTCCAAATATTTTATACAAACTGAATCATCTCCTGGGTTTTTCCGTTTTGCCGATAACCATTGAGTGTAAGCACACATTGTTTACGGCAATAACTTTGAAGCGCACACCAGGGATATCACCCTTAGCACCGCCCATTCTTCCCCCGATCCTCTCCACGGTAACTTCATCGTGTTCGTCGATAAAGTTGACTGCTCCATCTCCTGGACAGAAAGCAGTAACCTGGCGTCCGTTCTTAATCAGCTGGATCCGGACACATTTTCGGATTGCGGAGTTGGGCTGTTTGGCTTCTACTCCTACCTTTTCAAGCACAATACCCCGACCCTGGGGAGCTCCCCCGAGTGGGTCAGCTTTCACGTTCAGTCCAAGGACACGCCTGCTGTAGTAGCTGTCCTTCCAGCGGGCACTCTGCCTTGTATTTTTGAGTATATGAGCTGCATTTTTACCTTTTGCCATAATAGATTCTCCTGATTTGCTGCAATCAAGTTAAAACAATCAATATAATAATTTTTAAAGTTAGGAAACAGGTTCGTTCATGGAAAGAGCAGTTTTAGCTTTTGGAATTCACTGTAAAATCACATCGTCAAGATCATGATGACGACGGGCAAGCGTTTTAACCTTATCAATGTTTCTGCCGCTTCTTCCTATGGCAAGCCCCTTTTCTTTACTGGGTACCTCTACATAAGCTAAACGCTTGTTGTTTTTATTTACTATGTGTACGGAACTAACACTTACAGGCCCAAAGGCATTCTTTATAAAAGAGACGGGGTCACTCGAGGATTCCACAAGCTCAATTGACCTGTCCAGAGCCTTTTTAACACGGTTAATGTGTTCTCCGTTGCGCCCTATGGCAAGCCCCATATCGCCCTGTTTTATGACATAGATAAGCCTGTCCTCTTCTATAATACAGTCCTGAACTTTTGCCCGGGTCATATTTTCAAATAAGGCAATGAACTGTATGCTTTCTGCTGTAAGTATAATTTCGCCCAAAATACTGCAACTCCTTCATTCTCAGGCAACAGCCGCCAGAATATCGGACTCCCCTGCATCAAGGACGGCCATTGCCGCAATTGTGAAAGGTTTCCCACAAATCGGGCCCAGTTCCACACTTGTCCCTTCATATACCAAGACAGGGACTCCTGTTTCCTCTACTTTTGCTTTTACGTGCTCCGGGCAGTTAGACGCTAGCACCACCAGTTTTGCGTTACCTTGTTCAGCTGCGTCAATAGTCCGGTTAGCTCCAATAATAACAGATCCGGTTCGGACAACCTTGATCAATGACTTGTCAACATTAATATCCATTTTCATCAACTCTATATTCTTGAAATTGAAATTTGAAACAGACTCAATCCCAGCCCTCTGACAAATGGTCGGCAAGAAGTCCTCTTGGGAGGGATTTCCTGATTACGGCGAATATATGGTACTCTAAATACCTGATTCCTTATATTTATTTTCTGGTTACGAAGGAAAAGGAAAAGAAAAAAAGGAAAATTTTCCTCTCCCCTCATTCGGGCTTTTCTCCCCGGAGTTCAGGTCTCCTTTTTGCTACAAGGCGCACATCTCCGGTTCCCATACGAATGGGCTGTCCGACAATGATATTTTCAGTTACACCCTGCAGCTGGTCCACGTCTCCGCGCATTCCAGCATCCAGGAGATGGGTTACCGTAACTTCGAAAGCCGCCCTTGCAAAGACACTAGCCTTTTCTCCGGAAATCCCATGCCTTCCGATCTGTTTTACTTCTCCATCGCAGGTCATAAGATCTGCCACAAGCATTATATGCCGGATATCCACAGTCAGCCCCTGTTCCCGAAGAGTATCGGTAGCTTCTTTGATTATCGAGTTTCTTGCGGCTTCGATTCCCAAAACTTCATAAATTTCATTTATGTTGTTTGTGGTAGTTCTGGAGCGATCCACCCCTTCGAACTGAAGCACGTCCCGGAGCGCTGAACCTTCGGTATAAAGGGTATATTCTTCTCCTTCTTTCCGAATCACAACCCTTTTAATTCCTTCGATTCCTTTCAGGGTAACATTATGAATACTTTTGGCAAGCTGGAGCAGTTCCCTATAAGAAGCCTCATTCGGACTAATGACAATCTGGTTATCGATATCCTGAGAGATTACAACCTTTACTTTTAGTTCCTCATTGAACCTTTCTTTTACCTGCTCGATTGTAATTTCCCTTCCAGCCATGGCTTTTTCATGCAAATCGATAATCAGCTTCATCTGGGAAAGATCGGTTGTAACATCTGCAATATGGTCGATTTTCGTAGCCTCAATCTCCCAAGCAAGCGCCCGGGTCTTTTCCCTGTTGTAAGCATAGTCTTCCGGGTCTTCTTTAGAAAGGGCAATTGTCATCATAGGCGTGCTCGGGATTTTTCTTGCATCCACGATTTCGACCAGCCGCGGCAACCCAAGGGTAACGTTAATTTCAGCTACCCCAGCATAGTGGAAGGTCCGCATCGTCATCTGAGTTCCAGGCTCTCCTATAGACTGAGCCGCAACAACGCCCACAGCGTCACAAGGTTCAACACAAGCCACTTTATACTCTTTTAGAGTCTGCTCAATGATCGCTTCCATCTGCTTTTTATTGACTCCGGCTTTGAAGGCTTCTTCCCGGAGGACTTTCATTATATTTGCAGGTAGAGGCAGATCCTTTGTCATATTTTCGATAGTTGCTTCCCCAATCGCCATTATTCTACCTCCCTGTTCATAACATCTCTTATAATCCTTTGGATAGCCTCAGGTTTGCTGAAATCGCTCTTTGTCGGATTAATTCCATCTTCTCCGAACTTGAACTGTACAACTACGCCCCTGGTATCCCGAACCGTTAGATCATAATGCGCTTCCAGATCCTGCAGGGCATTTACGAGCCTGCGCTGAAGGTACCCTGACTGAGAAGTTCGCACAGCCGTATCCACAAGCCCTTCTCTGCCTCCGATTGCATGGAAGAAATATTCAGTAGGATCTAGCCCTTCTTTATAACTGGTTTTTACAAAACCGTGTGCTTCTGAGCCCAGATCCCCTTTTGCAAAATGAGGCAGAGTCCGACCTGCATACCCTCTGTGAATCCGTTCCCCACGAACCGACTGCTGACCCACACAAGCTGCCATCTGAGTCAGGTTCAGAATCGAACCTCTAGCTCCAGACCTGGCCATGATAACCGCAGGATTTTCAAGGCCCATATGGCTGTCTGCAATGTTTCCAGTCTTGTCTCTGGCTTTACCAAGCTTTTGCATGATGCTCATTTCAATGGTTTCATCAAGCGTCCGGCCTGGGAGAGGTTCGAGTTCTTTGTTAAGATAAGACTGAATCAGTCTCTGCACTTCTTCTTCGGTTTCGTCAAGCAAATCATTGATCTGTATACTGGCTTCCTTTGGAATATCTTCATCTGCAATCCCGAAACTCAGCCCTGAACGCATAACCGCTCGGATAGCAAGTTTAGTGAAATTGTCCACAAACCTAGCCCCTTGACCGGCTCCAAACTGCTTGATAATCCTTTCCAGAATCTTGCCTTTAAATGCCCCAATCGAAGCCTCGTCAACCGTTCCCTTAAGCAACTCTCCGTTTTTAACTACCACATAAGAATCATAGGGACAGTCTTCTTCTTTACAGACATCACAGTGCTCACAGACCTGTGCCGGAAAAGCAATGTTTAGATCTTTGGGGAGAATCTGGCTAAAGACCTGTTTGCCTGTCCAATAAGGCTCTCCCTCTTCTCCGTAACTTGCAGGTTCGGGAAGTTCCCTTTCTGCATCCGTCTTCCGAAGCATGTCAATTACATCAGATCTTGGGATTTTCTTCTCAAAACGAGTTAGCATGAAAAGCCCTGAGATATGATCGTGGATCCCCCCAATAATGGGGCCTCCAAACCGCGGAGAGAGAATGTTTTCCTGAACTTGCATAAGAATTTTAGCTTCCGCGCGAGACTCTTCAGTCTGAAGGGCATGCATGTTCATCTCGTCCCCGTCAAAGTCAGCATTGTAAGGGGGACAAACTGCAGGATTTAGCCTGAAGGTTTTATTTGGCAAAACCCTTACAGAATGAGCCATAATACTCATTTTGTGCAAGGAGGGCTGCCTGTTGAAAAGAACAGTATCTCCATCATTTAGCTGTCTTTCAACCATCCAGCCGTTTTCAATTTTTTCAGCCAAATCTTCCTTGTTTATCTCAGTAACCTTAATCCGCCTACCATCTGGCCTAAAGACATAATTTGCGCCCGGATGAACCACTCCCGAATTAAGAATGTAAACTCGGAGCTGCTCGATGTTTCTGGGGGTAACGGTTATCGGAATAGTTAGAATCTTTGCAATAGGCAGAGGAACTCCAACCTCATTGATACTAAGGTTAGGATCAGGAGAAATTACTGTACGGGCTGAGAAATTGACCCGTTTTCCTGAAAGACTGCCTCTGAAACGCCCTTCCTTTCCTTTAAGCCGCTGGGAAAGGGTTTTTAAGGGTCTGCCTGATCTGTGTCTGGCCGGGGGAATGCCCGAGACAGAGTTATCAAAGAAAGTTGTAACGTGATACTGCAGAAGTTCCCAAAGGTCCTCGATAATCAGCTGAGGAGCTCCAGCTTCCCGGTTTTCCTGAAAACGATAATTAATTCGGATAATATCTACAAGTTTATGGGTCAGATCGTCTTCGCTGCGCTGCCCGGACTCAAGAGTAATCGAAGGTCGGACCGTTACCGGAGGCACGGGAAGAACCGTCAGGATCATCCATTCCGGCCTTGCGTTTTCCGGGTCCATCCCAATTACTTTTATATCCTCATCCGGGACACCTTCAAATCTATCCCTAATTTCCGTAGGGGTTAGCTTTTCCCCATCTTCTAAATACTCACTTGGCTTTTCAAATTTGATTTCAAGCTGTTCTTCTCCACAATAAGGGCAGACCTTAACCTTGCTTGCCTCTTTGTAGACCTCGTTTATAACATCATCAGGTCTGTGCCCGATTTCCCCGATTGCCTCAAGCTGACTTAGGAAATGATCTTTTTGAGGAGTTTCAAGGAGTAAGCGACTGCATTTCCGGCAGGTAGACCTAAGTAATTTCCGAATAATTTTGTTAAAGCCAACATGAACCACTGGAGCTACTAGGTTGATATGCCCGAAGTGACCTGGACATTCTCCAGCTCGACCATGGCAGGTCCTGCAGCGAAGCCCGGGATCAATCACCCCGAGTCTCGTATCCATTAACCCCATGTCAATGGGAAAACCATCATCATCGTAAGTGTCAGCCGTATCAATCGAAGTCGCACTCATTTTCCGGATTTCTTTCGGGGACATTAACCCAAACTTAATCGCAGAAATTCTTTTAGGAATAGGGGGAAAGTTTGCCATTGTCCATCACCTCCTTTATACCGCATCTTCAAGTTCCATTCTCGGAGCCACACAAAGGGATTTGATTTCGTCAAGCAGCAGCTTAAACGCATAACTCATCTCCACCGGGAAGATATCCGTATCTGCTCCACACGCTGGACAAAAAGCCATATTGCGCTGCTTATCAAAAGTTGCAATCATGCCGCAATGAGAACAGACAAGTTCAACAACCTTGTCAGACTCGTCAAGCAACCTTTCCTTAAGAGACATAGCAGCTCCGTGACCCACAAGCACATCGCGCTCCATTTCCCCAAACCTCAAGCCCCCTTCCCTTGCCCGGCCTTCCGTAGGCTGGCGGGTAAGCACTTGGACAGGGCCACGGGAACGAGCATGCATCTTGGAAGTGACCATGTGGTGCAACTTCTGGTAAAGGATAACTCCAACAAACACATCAGCTGGGATCAGCTTGCCTGTTGCCCCATCGTAAAAGATTTCTTTTCCGGTATGAGCAAAGCCATGTCTTTGGAGAGAAGCTCTCAGATCTTCTTCATCTTCTCCCGAAAAAGAGGTTGCATTAATTCTTCTCCCTTCCATAGACCCTACTTTTCCTCCAATCATTTCCAGCACGTGCCCAACAGTCATACGGGAAGGAATTGCATGAGGATTGATCATAAGATCAGGGGTTAAACCGGATTCTGTAAAAGGCATATCCGCAATTGGCACTTTTAGACCTATAACTCCTTTTTGCCCGTGCCTGGACGCAAACTTGTCTCCGATATCCGGAATTCTCTCATCCCTTACCGTAACCTTGGCAAGCCGAGTTCCGTTAATTGATTCGGTAAGAATTACTGTATCTACTATTCCTTTTTCGTTGGAACGCATGGTAATTGAGCTTTCCCGCCTCTGCTCTACATGCATTCCAAATTCAGAAGGCTCTTCTAAGAATCTGGGAGGGCTGGTCTTTCCTATAAGCACATCGTTTGGGCCTACAGGCGTTTCGGGATTTACAAGCCCATCAACATCCAAATTCGCATAGGCTTCGGCACTACGGGCTCCACGGTATTCGGAATCAGGAATCTCAAACTTATCTTCCTGCCCCCCTGGGTACCTGCGTTCTTCTCCTTCAAAAGTACGGAGGAAGTGACTTCTTCCAAGCCCTCTTTCGATTGAACCCCGGTTGAAAATCAAAGCATCTTCAATATTATAGCCTTCGTAAGAAAGGACTGCTACAACGAAGTTCTGACCAGCTGGCCTTTCGTCAAAGCCTATGGACTCGCAGGTTCTGGTCCTTGAAAGAGCTTTTTGAGGATAGTGAAGGACATGCGCCCTTGTATCAGGTCTGAGTTTCTGGTTGGCTGCAGAGACTCCAATACACTGCTTGATCATGGCAGCTCCCATGGTATTACGCGGAGAAGCGTTATGTTCAGGATGAGGAACCATACCTGTACAGATCCCAAGCATGAGTTCGGGATCAATTTCCATATGAGTATGCTTGGGAGTCAGATCAGATTCGTAAAGCGCAATAAAAGCGTTTTCTTCTTCTTCAGCATCCAGAAACTCCACACAGCCCGCATTTACAAGGTCATCGAAACTGATTTCCTTGCTTTTAAGTTTCTCGACCTGCTCTTCCGTTATGAGACAAACTCCGTTTTCCACAATTGCAAGAGGTCTTCGGGCTCTTCCCATATCGGAGTTAATGACCACTTCTCTAGTGCTGTTGTTAAGAGCGATATTAACCTGCCTGGATATGAAGCCCTGCCGCCGCATTTGTCGGAGTTCTTGAACTAGTTCCGCAGGGTTGTCGTGTGTTCCTACAAGTTCCCCGTTTATGAATATCTTTGCCTTAGTCATTTAACATCGACCCGCCATCATCCAGGCCTTTGCCTGAATATTCATAATAATCATCATCTTTGAGCTTCTCCTCAGAAGGAGGAAGCTTTTCAGTCCCCTCTAAAAGGGTATCCTCTTCCGGTTCCTCCTCCTCCAAAGCCTCAAGCTCGTTAAATGTAGGGGGAAGCTCCGGCACTTTTATAACCACGGGCTCAACGCTTAGCTCATAGAGGATCTTCTTTAGACTCTCAGTATCGTCCATCCCCGTGGAAAGCTCCACCATCTGGGCAAAGTTTTTAACCAACCCACAGTTTGGCCCTTCCGGAGTTTCTGAGGGACAGAGTCTTCCCCATTGAGTTGGATGCAAATCTCTGGCTTCGAAGTGAGGCTGGGCTCTTGAAAGCGGGGAAATTACTCGCCTTAGATGAGAAAGGGTTGAGATATAGTCGTTTCTGTCAAGTAACTGGGAAACTCCGGTTCGGCCTCCGACCCAGTTTCCGGTTGCGAGAGGGTGTTGCAGCCGGTCGGTAAGAACGTCGGCCCGGACAGTTGTCGTAACATTAAGCTCCCGGTTTCGCATGTTAGCCCTTTCAAGCTGATACTTTATGTCTCTGGCCAGACGGTTAAAGGAAACCCTGAAGAGATCTTCCATAAGATCCCCTGCCAGTTTGAGCCTTTTGTTTGAATAATGGTCTTTGTCGTCTTCGGAACGTTTTCCAAGAGCCAGTTCAAAACAGGATTCAGCCATCCGGGCAAGGAAATGAGCTTTTGCCAGTCTGTCAGTGGTTTCGTTTCCAAGATGGGGAAATAGATACCTATCAATAACGTAATTGGCTCTTTTGATCTGATATTCCTTAGCCTGCCCGGCCGCAACTCTTGCCCCAATTTTCTCAATAGCTGCTTCCTGAGAATCCACTTCAGCTTCTTCAAGATTCTCAAGCATGAACTTGATGATTTCAGGATCGCTTGAAACAGCGTTTACGATATCTTCATCCGTTACAACCACAAGCGCCCGCATAAGGGTTATAAAAAAGACCCTTCCGGAAATTGAGGGAAATGAGACTTCTAAAAGGGATTTTCGCCCCCTTTCAACGATTACAAGAGCCCGGTAGCCTCTTTTCTGAGAAAAGACCTTTGCAACTTCGATTTGTCCCCGCCACCCTTGTCATCGACAACCTCAAGGCCGGCGTCACCAAGGCCGACCTGTACGATCCCGTCCTGAACCCCATGCTGGCATCCTTCGCCCGTCACTACGACACGTGCGTGCTTCCCTGCC
>JAQUFK010000199.1 GCA_028684695.1 Methanosarcinaceae archaeon
CAAGCCCAAGTACGAGCTCTTCTTCTTCCGTTTCCAAAAAAAATTGGGCATGCGAGCCTACTTTCACAACAGCTACAGTTCCTGCCGTACCGCGCAGGAAAAGGATCTCTAGCTCAGTTAGCGAAACTGCTTTAGAGGAGAACGCGGACTTCATATTAAAATAAATAAAGTGAGTTTTGAAACATAGGCTTTTTAACTAGGCTTTTTAACATTGGATTATTATTTTGATTCCTGCACATTTGCAGACTGGCAAGAAGGACATTTTACATTTTTACCAATGCCTTTAAATTTAGTTCCACACGCTTTGCAGACATAATGTTTAACCGAGAATTTCCCATCCATTTCAAGCTCAAATGCATCTCCAACACTACACATTATAGTCACCTCAGAATTTTGTTAAGGGAGGCTATTTTGTAACCCATATACTATCTTATATACTCTAATTAATATCTTTCTACATCCAGTAAATTTTTGGTGCAAGCCCGAATCCAACCATTTTAGCAAAGACCTATAAGCTTCCTATAGGAATTTCAAGCCCAAGCCCAGAAATAGCCGCCAGCTTTTCCGACCCTTACAGGTAGAGAAAAAAGCTCGGAAAGATTTTTCTGAGTTAGAATTGCTTCTTTTGGACCGTCTTTGAGGATTTTTCCGGCTTTTATAAGGGCTACTCTATCGATTTCAGGGATGATATCTTCAAGATTGTGAGTTACAAGAATAATACTTTTTCCCGAAGCTGCAATTTTTCGGACATTTTTTCGAAAGGAATACAACCCTTTAAGGTCCAGGCTATTTGCAGGCTCGTCTAAAACAAGGATTTTAGGATCATGCACAAGGGCTCGGCCTATTAGAACTCTTCGGGCTTCTCCAGAGGAAAGCTCGTTCATTAGCCGATCAGAAAGCTGGATCAGTTCCAAAAAATCAAGGACTTCTAAAGCTCGAGCTCGCATTTCAGGAGTGATTTTGTGGTTGTAGTAAACCCCTATACTGCTGAAAAAGCCCGAAAGCAAGACATCAAGCACTGGGATTGGCCGAGCGCAAGTCTGCTGCAGATCCCCGGAGACAATTCCAAGAAATTTCCTAAGCTCAAAGACGTTCCAGTGTTCTTTTCCCATAAGCTTCAGAGAACTTTCCGCTTTGCCTGCAAGAGGATGATATTCTTTCGTAAATATTTTGATAAGGGAGGATTTTCCTGAACCGTTAGGTCCTAGAATGGCCAGGTGTTCGCCGGCGTTTAAAGAAAGGGAAACTGAATCCAGAAGCTTTTTTCCCCCTTTAACAACGCTTACGTTTCGAAGTTCGAGCAGGGGAGAGTTTTTGGAGCAGGATTCTGTTTTTTTATCCATATTGAAGGCCTCTTTGTAATTTTGGACTTATTTATGAGATTTTTGTTTCTTCTAAGTATATAAACAACTAAAATAAATTCATTCCGGAAAGCAGGGCTTAGAGAAAAGGGGAAAGCGGGAGTGGAAACAAAAAGTAGCTTTAAGCGATACTCTTTGGAATCTTTTCGAGATTATTTATATGAAATCCGATTTATTATACTGTTTTACGTACTGGGAGACTGGCTAACCACTTGGTACGCAATACCCTTTGCTTATGAAGAAAACCCGATTCTTGCATTTGTTTTGGATAAATACGGGATTTTTCCCCTCCTTTACCTGAAAATCATATTTTTATTCCTCCTTTTTTTCTGCGCCGGGGTTATAAAAAACTCGCCTTTCAAATGGAGCTTTACAAAACGTTTTATTGAAATTTCAGGCCTTATACTCACTATAAGCAACCTGAGAGTGATCTGGGGCAGCCCAAGCCTTTTTCAGGTTATCGGGTTGCTCTGAGATTCTTATCTTTTTTTTAGAGGAGGAGCTGTTTTGCTCTGCGTATAAAAAGCCCAATAATCCGAAACTTAAACATTAAATTATAAATATAACTTTTTATCAACACTTCTATATGAGATGCAAAATCAGCCTTCGGAAGACTTCCCCAGCCCCTCTTCATTACGATTACCAGTATGGACTCGCCTCAATGCTTTATTCAAAACTTGCGACTGCAAACCAAAAGCTTGCGAAAGCAGCCCACGAAAAAAAAGGCTTTAAATTTTATACCTTTTCTAATCTGATGCTTGAGGATAGAATTCCGGATAAAAAGGGCCTTAATTTCAAAAAGGCTCATTTTTATCTTTCATCCCCAGATTCAAAATTTATAAAAAGTTTTTCGGAAGGGCTTTTGCTTGAACCAGAGTTTTTTTTGCATAAAGAGGGAAGAAAAGTAAATTTTATAATAGAGAGGATCGAAATACTTCCACAAATAAGTATTACAGATTCCTGTACTTTTAGAACCCTTTCCCCAATATATGTAAAAACTTTGAGAAAGCGAGGAGAGAAACTCATAGAATTTGACCTGTACCCAAAGGATAGCAAATTTTATGAAAATTTGCACAAAAACCTTGTGGCCAGATATGAAGAATTCTATGAACAGAAGCTTGATAAAGACTATTTTGAAGTTTTGGAAGTTAGAAATTTCAAACCCAAACGCATTAGCATAGATAACAATTACAGGCGATGTAGTTTGATGGAGATAAGCCTTCTTGGAAATCCGAGACTCTTAGAGTTTGCATATGAAGCAGGCCTTGGAGAAAAAAATGCTATGGGATTTGGATTTGTTGAGGTCTTAAAAAAGGAAGCCCAGAAATAAAAAAAGAATAGAGCAGAGGGAGGGAGTAACATTCAAACTGAAGCTGAAAGGAAAGCCCTAAATTCTTCAGAAATGGGGGAGGATGCAAATTTTCAAACCGAATATCTGCTGGAGCTTGTAAGGATTAACGGAGTTAAAATCAACTATTTTCAGATTTGCAAAACAAAGCTCTGGCTTTTTTCGCACAATATAAGCCTTGAGAAAGAAAATGATTATGTAGCGCTTGGCCGGGAACTTCATGAAAAACGCTATCGAAAAAAGACAAAAAATGTGATGATTGATGGGACTATTAGTATTGATTTTATAAAAGCTGGAAAAAAGCTTGAGATCCATGAAATAAAGAAAAGTAAAAAAATGGATGAAGCTGATCGGTCTCAGCTGCTTTTTTACCTTTATTATTTTAAAAAGAAGGGATTTGAA
>JAQUFK010000043.1:0-3542 GCA_028684695.1 Methanosarcinaceae archaeon
TCACTACGTCCCAGCCGAGCTTTCCAAAGAAACCGAAACAGAAATAATTAAGCATTCTTTAGCCCTCTTTTCCAGGCTTGAGTGCAGAGATTATGCCCGGTTTGATTGGAGGCTGGACTCAGAGGGGAAACCTCGTTTACTTGAAGTAAACCCAAACCCAGGCTGGTGTTGGGATGGACACCTTGCAAAAATGGCAGCTTATGCCGGAAAATCTTATTCTGAAATGCTTAAAGCTATACTTGAGGCTGCAGAAAAAAGAGTGGAAACTGAGGCTAGCAAACGCAAAATCAAAAAAGAAAAGCTTAAATTTCAAACTTTTGCAGGAAAGGCTAGAGAAAAGAGCCAAGGAAGCTGATTTTCCCCTTTTCTTTTCTTCTTTCATTCCTTTTTTAGCAGGCTAAACCTTACTGCCCCTTTTACTTACTTACTTACTTTTGGATAATAATAGTCAGGATATCTTCGTCTTCTAGGTAATGCTCAGTTCCAAGCCGCTGGCCCGGATGTTTTGCCGAAGGGCCCCAGACTTGAGCATAACGAAACTTTCTACGAAAGTCTCGATGCAAGCGGTCACAGATATCGCCTATGGTTGTCCCATCTAGAACGATTAAAGGCTCTTTCATGTCTGCAGCCTGACCCTGAGGCTTTAAGTAAACCCGAATAAAGCCCAGACGATCGTAGATTGCATCCTTAAGCTTGTCCATATTGGTACCCACATGAGCGGAAATAAAGAGAGCTCCGGGATACATTTTCTTACACTTTTGAATAAGTTCCGGGTACGCAAGATCTACTTTATTTACGGCGATTAGGGAGCGGACATAGCTTCTATTTCCCAAGACTGCGTCGATTAACTGGTCTACGCTGATATTTTCCCTGATAAGAACGTGAGCATTGTGGATCTTGTACTCATCAAGGACGGCTTTGATAGTGGGCTCATCTAGCTCCAGATCAACGGTCGAGCTTACCACAACACCGCCCCTATCCATTTTTTTGATTACAACATCAGGAGGCTCCTGGTCAATCCTTATTCCGGCTTCGTAGAGTTCATTCATCAAGACGTCGTAGTGTTTGGGCTGGAAGACATCAAGCAGGAAAACAACCAAATCAGAGTTTCGGATAACTGCAATAACTTCTTTTCCCCGCCCTCGCCCCGAAGCTGCCCCTTTCACAAGTCCGGGAACGTCTAAAAACTGGATGGTTGCTCCTTTGTGTTCAAGCACGCCCGGAACTACTGTAAGCGTTGTAAAAGCATAGGCTCCGACCTCGGATTTAGCTCCTGTTATCTGGTTTAAGAGAGTGGACTTTCCCACAGACGGAAAACCCACAAGGGTTACAGTTCCGTCTCCGGACTTTCTGACCGCATACCCATCCCCGCCGCCTTTTGCAGCCGCCTTTTTCTCAACCTCATCTCGAAGGCGAGCCAGCTTGGCTTTTAGCCTGCCTATGTGGTGGGAGGTGGCCTTGTTGTATTGGGTATTTCGGATTTCGTCTTCAATTTCCTGTATTTGCTCCTGTATGCTGCTCATCTGGAACCTGCCGCTTAAAAGTGAAAATGGGGATAATGGGTAAATTAGGATAATTGAATATTTTCAAAATTTTGCATGATTAGGCTAATTTAGAATAACTCTGGATAATTGGATAAGGATAAAATATACAAATATAAATTTCAGATAGGAGATTAGATAGAAATTTGGATAGGAATTGTGAATATAAACCTTCTGAGATGTTTTTATAGAACAGATTCGCTAATCTGGATTTTTATGCAGATAGTTTGATGAAATATATATAGCTATGGAATTTTGGAGGAATTTTTGGGATTCCACTATTATTACATAATAAATATAATAGTATTTATACTTTCTTAAAGCTCCTCTGCACCTGAAATGAAAAACAAAAATTGAGAAAAGATTTAGAAAAAAAATTGAGAAAAGAAATTGAGAACAGGAATGGAAAAGAGAAAGGAAAATAAAGAATAAAACCCCTCTTCATTCAAATTCGAGACATTCTCCTGTCCTTTCATAAACTCTTAGGCCAGAGGGCAATCCTGCCGCAAAGGCTTCCGAGGATAGAGTTTCCAGGAATTTTTGGCCTTCCGGAGTTTTGAGAATTTCTTTTCTTAGCAGGAAATCAAATTCTTCTTCCGCAAACTTGATGAATTTTAACCCCGCTTTTTCGGCAGAGCCCCTCGTTCCGACTCCGGCATCGGCTTTTCCTTCCCTGAGCGGATCACAAACCGCAACCTCGGACTTTGCCCCGCTTCGGTAGCCCTGAATTGAGGCCGTAAATTCCTTAAAGCTTAAGCCTTTCTCAGCTGCAAGTTCGGAAACCTTAAAATCTAAAAGCGCTCTTGTCCCTGAACCCAGATTCCTATTGATAAAGCGTTTTCCGGGCAGATCCATAAGGCCTGAAAGTTTGCTTCCTAAAGGCAGAAGAAGCCCCTGTTCTCGCTTATAGCCTTTCACAAGCACAACTTCAGAAAGCCCCAACTCCTTAATTGTAGGAACGTTATAAAGGAGGGTTTTCTTTCCTGTTTTGTCCTCAACTACCGAAGGCAGATTCACTCCCGCAAGGTCAGCAGTTCCGGCTGAAACGGAAGAAAAACCTCCACTTGATCCTGTAAAAAGCATCCTAAAGGAAAGCCCGCTAAGATCTTCAAGAAGATCAAGCCCAAGACAGCTTCCTCCGCTGAAGAGTAAATCAGGCTTTTGCACCTTTCCAAAAAGGTTTACTTCCACAGAAGTTCCGGCCTCAAGAAACTCAGTCTCCGGCGGAATTTCTATAAATCCGTCGGCTCCGGCAAGGGAAGTGATCGCTCCAGAACCCCTATCTGCAGGATAAACTTTTCCCAGAATCAGGCCTACCGGCAAAAGCTGCTGCCGGCCTTCGGAACGGAAGTTTGTGCCTAAGATCCCCTTTTCTCTTATTTTGAATTCGCTTTTGGTTCCCAGCGCTTTTCTCAAGAAAGGAGCCACAAACTCGTTAAAAATCATAAGGGAAGAAGTCGGGTTTCCTGGAAGCCCGATGATTGGAACCCCCTTTATAAGGCCGATCACAACAGGTTTTCCGGGCTTGATATTGATCCCGTGGGCCAGTAGCTCTCCCATTTCCCCAATCAAGCGGTACATAACGTCTCCAGCTCCGGCCGATGTGCTGCCTGAGCTAAGGATTAAGGAACACTCAGAAGCTGCGGCTTTAAGCAGCGTTTGCATGGCCTCCTCGTCGTCTTCTACAATCCCATAAAGTCTGGCGCAGGCTCCGCATTCCTCAACTCCGGCCTTGAGAGTATAAGAATTAGCATCATAAATCTGGCCAAAGGAAAGTTTGCCTCCAGGGCGGATAAGTTCGTCTCCTGTAGAAAGAATTCCAACCTGAAAGTCAAGGGTTAAAACTTCCGCTTTTCCTATCGAGGCAAGGACTCCTATTTCCCGAACCCCTAGTTTTCGGCCCTTCCGAAGTACTCTCTCTCCTTTCAGAATATCTGTTCCCGCTTTCATGACGTTTTCCCCAAGAGTTGAGGGCCGGTAAACGAGCACTTTTTGAGATTT
>JAQUFK010000043.1:3642-12885 GCA_028684695.1 Methanosarcinaceae archaeon
CGTATCTTCGACTTTCACAACCGCATTAGCTCCTTCAGGAAGAGGAGCTCCAGTTGCAATTTCTACAGCCTCGCCTCCGCATAGCTTGTAAGTTTTTCCAGAGCCTGCCGCAAGCTCTCCTATTATTCTGAGTTTTACAGGGCTAGTTTCACTGCAGGCATAGGTATCTTCGGCTTGTACAGCATAGCCGTCCATTATGGCTCTAGAAAAGGGAGGCACATTTATTTCAGTTATGATATCTTCAGCAAGCACTTTTCCAAGGGCATTTTCAAGCCCCGTTTTTTTCCTTCCGAGAATTGCCGGAAGCCCATTTATTATCTGTCTTGCCTCTTCTACCTGAACAAGGTTTCTGAATTCTTTGCGCTCTTGCTTATGTTCCATATTACCGGGTCCGAGATTCTTTCTGGCATTTCAGATGCTTTTTTAAGTTTAAGACCGTTTTCCCGGGGATTGGAGGCTCTTAATTTTAAAAGGAGTGTATGAAAATAAATATATTTTCGGAAAAAAGAAAGCGGGGAAGGCCCCGCAATCCATTTTATTTTAAAATAGGGGTTCCGCTATTCTGGGTGATTTCAGAGAAAGCCTGGACAAGTTTCTTTGTAACTGGCCCTGGCTTTCCAGTTCCGATGATCCGGCCGTCGAGCTTGACCAAAGGAGCGGCTTCGGCTGCGGTTCCGGTTACGATAAGTTCATCGGCGGTGTAGAGATCAAAGAGCCCAAGGTTTGTTTCAAGAACCTCGTATCCTATTTTCTCAAGGAGTTCGATTGCAGTAGCCCTTGTGATTCCTTTGAGATTGTTGATGGTGTGGGGAGTATAGACTTTTTCGTCCTTGACTATGAAAATGTTATCTCCGGAACCTTCGGAAACAAAACCGTTCCGGTCAAGGAAAACAGCTTCGTCTCCACCTTTTTCGTTGGCTTCGATTTTTGCAAGAATATTGTTTAGGTAGTTGAGGGATTTAATGTTAGGAGAAAGAGCATCTGGAGCATTTCTCCTGACAGCGACACTAACTCCAGTTAATCCAACTTCGTAAAGGTCGCCGTACATGGCGCCCCAACCCTGAGCAATTACAACAATATTGGGCTTTTCGCACTTGAGAGGATAAAGTCCGAGGTCTCCGTTGCCTCTGGAGACAATAGGGCGGATGTAGGCGTCTTTTAAGTTGTTTCTGCGCAAGGTCTCAAGGATGGCCTCGCTCATCTCTTCTCTGGAAATTGGAATCTCCATTGCAATTGCTTTTGCGGAATCATAGAGCCTGTCAACGTGTTCTTTTAATTTGAAGACTCTGCCGTTGTAGGCCCGGATTCCTTCAAAAACACCATCCCCATAAAGAAAACCGTGGTCATAAACCGAAACCTTTGCCTCGGATTTGGGGAAAAATTCACCATTTATATAGATCTGTAACTCACTCATGTAAACCATCTTTTTTAAAAATTATATTATAGGAGTATTCCGATTTTAGCTTTCAAGAGGCCCATCTTATGAACCGAGAAATCCTGAATGTTTAAATATTTTACTCAAGGTTGTCTCAAGCTTTTCTAAGCTTAAGGCTGATTTTCTCTTTGGGCTTAGAAAAGGCCTCAAAAGCCTGATTCTGAAGGAAAAAAGAAAACCTTCTTGCAAAACATCCAGACGTTTCGAAATACTTACTGAATATATATTAGAATTCCGCTTTGGAATAAATATTTTGAGTTTTCTCTGGATTTCCTCTTTTCCATACAAAAGGCTTTTATGTAAGAAGGCTTATTTCGTATCCTCACAGGGAAATTATTCCCCTCAAAAAGCAAAATGCGGGCTCGTGGCTTAGCCAGGATATAGCGTCGGGCTTCTAACCCGAATGTCAGGGGTTCGAATCCTCTCGGGCCCGCCATACTCTTTTTTTCAGAAGTTTTTAGGCTTTAAAGTTAGCGGAAGAAAAGCATTATGCGGCTTCTTTTGTAGAAACTCTATATGATTAGTTTCAAGTTGCCCAGAAACCGAGGAATCCACAATTTTTACAAGTTCAGCCTGCGGCACGTCCGTAACCGCAGAGAGCAACTTTATTTTTGAATGCTTAAGCCTTGGTTTTTCCAAAATTTCAATTTCGGGAGCTTTTTGAGCCGAAGTAACACTTCCCTTTATAAGAATACCTCTCAGACTGAATACAAGCTTTATATGTCCTACAAATTCCGGGTTTAATTTACTGGCTTTCTCACTTATATTTTGCAGGATCTGGCTGGAGATTGAGCTCGCTCTTGCAAGAGAAATATCAGGAGAGTTTATTTCAAATTCGGTTGAATATGCGGCAACTTCCGATAGCTCAATGGAATTTTTTTGTTCAAAGTCAGAGTTTTCCTCTTCCCAGGAGCTTTTGTCCCCTTCCAACAAAGCCAGGAATTGCTCAAACTTTGCTCCTTCTTCCCGGGCTGAAAAGGAGATAATTCTAGCTTTAGGGTTCAATTTATGTAAAAAAGCACAAATTTCAAAAAGCTGGGATTTGCTTACCTGATCAATTTTATTAAGTCCTAGAAGTTCGGCATCTTCGATCTGAATTCTAATAAAGTTATGAAGGCTGTTTGCATCCGGCTTTATGCGGCCGACATCCACAAGATTAACTAAGGGCGCAAAGGAAATTGAGGAAAGCCCCATTTTCAGAATATTGTTTTTGATTTGCCTTGGAAAAGCAATTCCCGTGGGCTCTATAACCACCGTATCCGGAGAATATTCCTTTATAAGAGTTTTAAGCGTCTGCTCCAGACTAACCCTGAGAGTGCAGCAAATACATCCTCTTGTCAGCTCTCGAACTTCCATTCCAAAGCCTGCAACTGTAGCTCCGTCAATTCCAATTTCTCCAATTTCATTTAGAAGGATTGCAACCTTCTTTCCCTTCTTTCCCAGCAATTCTACCAGTTTTCTGATAGTTGTGGTTTTTCCACTTCCAAGGAACCCTCCGATTATAATACACTTCATGATTAGCTTAACCCCTTTATATTTTTAAGAAAAAGGAGAAGGAAGAGGCTTTCTTTTTTTATCCCGGAAGAGCAAGGCTAGTTTAACCCAGGCTTCCGGGAGCTTATCGTATTGGAGTTATACTAATTGGCTTCGAATCCGAAAAATGGCAAAACCGAACTCGGAGCTCAGCTTAGAGGCCAAACTAAAGCCTAAGCCTTCTTCCTTGTTTTTTCAGGCGTAATACTCGTCCCTTGCCTCTACTAAGGCTTTTACGTTTTTCAAGGGGGTTATAGGGGCAATTCCACACCCTGGAGCTAGAACCTCAATTCCTTCCTCAAGCGCTTGCTTAGCCTCGCTTTTTATCTGCTCAAGAGGGCCTGGGAGCAGAGTAAAAGGACTTGATATATTTCCGATAAGAGTTGCCCTTTTCCCTACAACAGTTTTTGCAGCCTTTACGCTTCCTATTTTTTCTTCAACACTCAGGCCTTCAAAGCCACAGTCCGCCATATAATCCAAAATCGAGTTTACATTTCCGCAAATGTGAAGAATTGTTAGCGCATTTACAGAGGCTGCAAACTTTTGGAGTCGGGGCTGGAGATACTGCTTAAAAGCCGCTGGACTCATAAGATCTGGGGAAGCTACAGGATCTGCAACTGAAATAACATCAGCTCCGGCCTCAACCATTGCATTTGCATACAGGATTGCAGCTTCAGTTGCCAGATCCAGGACTTGCTCAAAAAGGGCAGGTTTTTTTATGGACCACTTCATAAAAGACTTTACGCCTGCCAAATCGGAAGCAATAGTCACAGGTCCTTCCATTCCCCCAAGAACAGGCAGGGATGAGCCTCCCTTTTCTTTAACGATTTTAAGAGCTTCAAGTACAACCGGAATTCGCCCTCTTTGCAGCAAATCGTTTGGAAGCTCAGCTCCATCCAGATTCTTTGGATAGGGATTGCCTATAACAGAGGGTTGTCTGTTTTTTGTACCCATATTGATTTCACAGCCCATAGCTTCGACAAGCACGGTAAGGCAATAAGGCACTCGTACAGCTTCAAGGCCACTTAGTTCCTGGTTTGAAAGGGCAAGTTTTGCCATAAGTTCGGCGTTGCTGTGGGCTTCAGGCCAAGCTGCGCCTACTTTGTCCATAAGTTCTACAATTCCGGTTTGAGTTACGGAGCAGACCGGAACTTTGTCAACAGCTTCACCTTTAAGTGCAGCTAAAAGCCGCGTTTGCATTGTAAAATTACTCATTGAGCTCACACCATTTCCTAGGTATATATTCATTAATTTTCTTTAATTGAGAGATTGAAAGATTAAAAGATTGAGAGGAGGGCTGCTAAAGCCCCCTTTGAGAAAGGAGCTTTAGTTTTTAGGCACGATTTCATCAATCCTGAGAAGCTTTCCCACAAGTTCGCTTGCCGAAACAATTGCTAGTTTCTTAATACTTGCAGCATCATAAACCGCAGGCTCACAGGCTGTAATTTTTCGGTCCATTCCAATTCGGGCTTCTTTTCCCTGGCTGTAAGCAGAATTCATCTGGACCATTGCATCAAGGGGATTCATTCCCGCATTGCAAGCCAGAGCCTCTGGAATCTTTTGCAAAGCCTCCGCATAGGCCAAAACCGCAAGCTGTTCTTTTCCTCTGAGAGTGGATGCAAAGATTTTCAACATGTAAGCCAACTCAAACTCAATTGCTCCTCCTCCATTTACCACTTCTCTGGTTTTCAGAAGGAAAGCTGCATTGTTAAGCGCATCATCGGCAGCCTCTTCTATTTTATCAAGCCCATAGTTTGAAGGTTCTCGGATCAGAATAGTAGAGATTTTGCTCTTTTTTACGGCAATAAATACAAAATTTTCTCCGTTCTTTTTTTCTCTCCAGATCCTCTCTGCTTTTCCCAGATCCCGGGGTTTAAGCTCTTCTTTATAAGCTGTAATCGAGGCTCCTGTAACTTGCGAGACTTTTTCAAGGTCCTTGAGCTTGAGCTTTTTAAAGGCTAAAAGCTTGTTCTTCTTCAGGTACGCTTCGATAAGAGGGTCAATATCTCCTTCGCAGAAAAGCACCTTGGCGCCTGTCGCTAGGATTTTTGCTGCAATTTCTTTACAGCTTTCTTTTTTTCTTTCCTCAAAAAGAAAACCTGTGTTTGCACAATCTAGCCTCGGGTTATGTCTGGGATTTAGATATTCACTCTTCAACTTAAGATCATAATTTAGTAGGAGGACAAGAGGGTTTTCCACTTCCATTGGCATGTCAACCCTTGCTGGATTTTCATCCAACACGATTCCTTCATGCCCCAGAATCTCAGGTCCACCTCTTTTTTTCAAAAGTTTTACATGCTTGTTAAGATCAAAGCACTCCCCTCTTGTTTTTTCCAGATGAGCCATAACCTTCAAAACAGCAGTCGTAATCGCCTCAGCTTGCTGCTTTTCCACGCCCTTACTCAGAGCTGAACAGAAAACGGCTATTCGCATCTCCTCTCGTCCTGCCTGTTTTACGCTATAGCCAAGCAGCTCATAGGCTTTCCTAAGGGCAAGCTCATAACCCCGAAGAAGCGTTGTGGGCTGAACTCCCTGCTTCCTCAACTCAATTGCATTTATGATGAGGTTACTTGCTAGGAGTACGGCAGTCTTTGTCCCGTCCCCGCAGCCTTTGTCCATGGATTCTGCAAGTTTTTTGAAAGAAGTTACAATCGGATGAGGAATATCAAGCTCCTTCAAAATTACTTTTCCGTCACTCGTAAGAAAAGTCTCGTTCACAGGATTTATGATAAGCTTGTTCATTCCTTTGGGCCCAAGAGAAGAGGCTAGCAATTCGGCTATTTCCGATGCAGCCTGCTCAAGTTGCTCAAGCAGTCCTGCTTTTTTTACGGGCTCTTTTATTAGATTCCTGTCTCGGACCCAGGCTGCAGGTTCGTACGTTTCTGCAGCCTCAGGCATTGCAGAATATCCAGAGGGCTTTAGTTCACTTGCCATTGTTTTTACTTCCATGAATAAGATCTAACCCAGGGCCTCTCCCTTGATATATTTTTAAGGGGGAGGCCCTTGGGCTTTTTGGGGATTTAGAAGAGGTTTAGAAGAGGCCTCCTTTCCTCCCTTCCATTTAGCCGATGATCTGCTTGTAAACTTCTGGTCCCTTTTCAGCAACGATATAGGTCTGGGCGGTGATAGAATCACAAGGCCCTTTTGGAGGGACTTCGCAGCCACTGGAAATCATATACTTGGACTGCATTCCGTTTTCTTTAAGAGTATGCAAAACACTCTCCTGAAGAGCTAGTGTATTGGCTTTAATCTGTTCAATTCCTTCTGGACTGTTATCTAGGAAAGCGATGGGGTTGAGTTCGCCTCCGAACATGGTCTCTTTGCCGTGGTTTTCAATTAGATACTTGTGATTTTTGGACCCTTTATCTTCCTCATCCGGATAGTAGCTGTAACTGTAGTACTTGGTGTCCCATTTGTGAATCAGCTCCCAATGAGGAGCATCGGCACAATTGTGGATTACTACAGGTTTGTCATACTGCTTGTAAAGGGGTGCGATCCTGTTTTGCATGGCTTTTCCTTCGGACTTCATATATTCGTCCGCACTAAGGATGACATTGTTTGTCCAAAGGTTGACCATACAAAGGTTATCGGGCTGAGCTTCCTCAAACATTCCCTTTATGATTTCTTCAACATATTCGGTGGTCTTGTCAAGGGCCTTGAGGACGACATCCGGATTGGTTTTGAGATCCGAAAGCACACGAGAAGCCCCCATTATCTGAGTGAGAGCAACCATTGGGCCTTCGATCAAAGCGGTCATAGAGGCGTCAAGTTCGTGAGCTTTTTTGGTTGCAAGCTTGTTGCCTTGAATCAAATTGTAAGCACGGGTGCCTTCTTTGAGTTCGGGAACCTCCAGTTCCTCGTAAGTTTCAAGGTGCCCGGTTGCTGCGGGGGTGTCCTCTTCAGGATACCGTACTCCAGCCCCAAAGTCTGCAGCATCCAAGCAAAGATCGGTAAGCCCGACGAAAGTGTCTATGTTAAAGTATTTGATTCCGGCATAGACGCTTTCAGCGTATTTTTCGGCTCGGGTCGTGTAGTCTTTGTAGCTGCAGCCGGGCACAAATCTTCTTGCGCTCCCACAGACAAGGGGTGCCACCGGCAGCCTGTCAACTTTCTTATCCTGAAAAGCTGCGGCAAACCTTTCTTTTTTGGTCATTGTTTCATTGAACTTGGGCACTACAGAGTCATATTCAGCCATTATTTTTTCTGCAGTGACAAGCCCGATATCCGAAGCTTCTTTAGGAGCTTTCTTTGCAAGGATCTCTTTGTATTTTGTTTTGCTGTTAGTAATGGTCTTGGCATTCCACCGCTCGGCTGCAGCTGGCAACTTGCTAATATAGGAGTTGAGGTTATCAACTGCCGTGCTTGCGTCAAGGGCGGTTCCGTTGGCCCCTATTTTGTTTGCAAATTCCTCCGAGACTGCAGCTCCTCCGACCATTACAACAACAGAGTCTCGAAAACCCTCTTTTTGAAGCTGTTCTATGACGGTTTCCATGCCTCCCAATGTGGTTGTCATAAGGGTGCTCATGGAAATGGCAGAAGCTTTGTGTTCTTTTGCAGCCTCTACAAACTGTTCAAGAGGAACATCGTTTCCAAGGTCAATTGTGTTGTATCCAGACGCCGACATCATGGTTTTGACAAGGTTTTTTCCAATGTCGTGTACGTCTCCTTCAACCGTGCCGATGATGACATTTTCAGGAGCTGCACTTTCATCTACGTTCATGTAGGGAGTAAGGATTTCCATTCCCGCATACATTGCATCGGCTGCAAGGAGCAAGCTTGGCACAAAGGCTTCGCCTCGCTCATACATGTCACTTATGACCTTCATTCCTTGTGTAAGCCCGTTTACGATTGCTTCGTAAGCGTCAATTTTCTCTTCAAGAGCCTGCTGTGCAAGCTCTTCTGCAAGCTCTTCGTCGCCATCAACCACAGCGTCCGCTAATCCTTTCAGAATATCTTCTTTAGCCATTGAAAAATCTCCTTTTTTCAGGATTAAAAGAGCCAGAGCTGCTTTACAGTTCACAGCTGTTTCTGGCCCCAATATCCCTGTTTTTTAGTTTGTACAATAAGGGAAAAGGGGCGTCCCATAACCCCAAATCCTTAAATTACATATCCCAGCAGTCAATTAGCCTGCTCAGGAAATCTGTTTTTATTGGGAAATCCTGGACAAAAATACTTGAAGCTAATGACCATAATTAAGATAGTTTTACAATTATATAGCATAGCCGCCGGTGTTTTATATAAATTTACAAATATTATACCTATTAAAAAAATAGACAATTAATATTTTTTAATATATACTATTTCAGAAAAGGGAGAGAAAAATAGTTCTAGTGAAATAATAGTTCTAGTGAAATAATAGTTCTAGTGAAATAATAGTTCTAATGAAATAATAGTTCTAATTAAATAATAGCTGCATTCAAAAGGTTCTATTATGGAGCTATTCAGAACACTTTAAATTTAATTCTCTTCTTTAAACCTAAATAGATTATTCAGTTTTCTTATATATATACCTGCCGTAGGAATTATTTTAGAAAAATCCGAACTCAAGAGCCTTAT
Organism: Methanosarcinaceae archaeon; assembly: GCA_028684695.1. Lineage (GTDB taxonomy): Archaea > Halobacteriota > Methanosarcinia > Methanosarcinales > Methanosarcinaceae > JAQVBP01. Next base: position 12,167 of record JAQUFK010000043.1, read on the forward strand.
TTTAGTCTTTCACAAAATTTATACTATATATAATTTACGATTTTATTCAATTTTAAAACCAAAAAATAGCTTCATATAGTAAAATGGCTAGTAACAAAAATGAAGGTTGTGGTTTCTACAGAAAACAGAAGTTTCTATTTCTATAGTTTAGCCTCTGAAGCTTGTGGAAACTTTTTGAAATTGGGTACAAATTAAATTTTTAAATTATTCTCTTTTCTGAGGCTTATATCTCTGTCAGCCAGAGGCTGACAGAGGGAGGGTACTAAAAAACAAGCAAGTTTATTTCTATTCAATTTATCTTATTCAATTGACTTGTTTGGAATGTTCGATGTAATAATCCGCCAGTTCGTTTCCCCATTCCAGAGCACTTTTATTGAAACTTATGAGCCTTCGATGATCAAAGTCTCCGTTTTTTTCAAAGAGTTTTAGAAACATAAACTCATCCGTAATTACAAAAGAAGAAGGCTTTATTTCCCCAGAGTAGAGATAGATAGAAACCCCTTTTTCAAGAATTGTTTTGTATTCGGGCTTAAAATCCTCTTTCAATCTGTTGTAGATCTTTTTATCCAGAATCAGATCAATTTCTGCGCCATTCATTGCACAGGCTGCCTGCATTTTTGGGCAATCTGGGCAAAAAAAGGAATAAAAGCTACGAAGCCGGCTCGTTCTAAGTAAGGGCTCTTTCAAATTCGCCGGAAATTCGAAGAGTTGATCAAGCT
>JAQUFK010000200.1 GCA_028684695.1 Methanosarcinaceae archaeon
ATAGATATTGTTTTTGCTGTTTGATACAAAGCATAACCATTGGTACTGATCTGTTTAAGATGTATCTGGCTAAAATCAAATCTATTTGGCTTTACTAATTCTTATGGTAAGCTATCTCAAAAAAGATTATTCCGGGCTTTCCCAAACTTTCTGGTCAACATTAGTAAGTCTGGTACTCCTACTCCCCTTTGGACTCTCTGTGCCCTCTCCAGTCCTTATTAAAAATCTTGGGATGCTTATTCCTTTTGGACTTTTAGGAACTGCAATAGGCACTCTGCTCTACTTTTGCGGTCTTGCCCGGATAAAAGCCCAGAAAGCCTCGGTACTTTCTCTCCTTGAGCCTGTAAGCAGCATCTTTTTTGGCTGCGCTTTACTAGGAGAAACCCTCTGCGCCAACACCCTTGAAGGGTGCGCCTTTATCCTTTTTGGGGCCTTATTTGCAAACTTCAAACTCCCCTTTCGCCTCAAAAAAAAGTTATCAATTATTAAAACTGTAAATGTATGAGAGGAAGCTTTCTCCTCCCAATTTTTACCTTTACTCCTGCTTTACCTTTAATTTTCTTTTTCCACCCTTTGTCGGTGCAGAGCCATCTCAATATTACTCTTTAGATCCTCTTCCTTGAAAGGTTTTGAGATATAGCCTGCAGGCTCCGTAACTTTGGCTCTTTCAAGGGTTTCGCTATCAGTATAAGCGGTAAGATATATGACAGGAATTCCCAAGTTTTTTCGAATCTCACTTGCAGCCTCAATTCCGTCGATATCCCCTTTTAGCATGATATCCATCAAAACGAGGTCCGCACGAGTAAGTTCTGCTTTTCTTATTGCTTCTTCTCCGGAAGCTGCCGTACTAGGAACAGTGTAGCCCAGCTTTCTTAGCTTATTTCTAATATTCAAAGCCACGATATTCTGGTCTTCAACCACCAGAATTTTTGCTTTTTCCATTTCTTTCCCCCATTTTAGCCGTTATTCTGCTTCTTAAGGTACTAAATTATTTCTTATAGCTTCCCGTTGCTTCCGGAAAGTTAATTCTAAACTCCGTTTTTTCAATTCTATAAAGCTTTCCTCAAGGGTAACTTTTATGGGAATCAATGTAGCTTTTAAGTTCTTTTAAGTTATCTTATAAGGGTGTTATAAAGGTGTTTCCAAGCCGCATCCGAAGGGAGCTTTATTCCTAAAATCAATATTTTTTAAAAACCTAAGCCGTTCCGGGGCCACCAGTATACATTATCAGTATACGTTATCAGTATAGATTGATTTTGTCTATCACTATTTCTATTTTTGCTAATATTACTTCTCATATTATTTATTATTTTATCCTCATAATTCTCCACTTCTAACACTTATGTAAAATTCCTCAAAGCTTTATTGAAAATAGCTCCAAAACCAGCTTTTTTTCCCAAAGCTTAAAGCCCTAGTTTTTTTGCGAGAAGAAGCCTCATTGCTTGCTTTATGAATATTTGTATTTTTTCCAAAATCAGGCTTCGGGAAAAAACTATATATACAGCCCCTGCCTCCAAACCCCCATTTACAGGAGGAAATAAAAACGGTACTTAAACAGTTTGCAATTATCCTGAGTATATATTTCCTAGGCGAAGGGCTTCAAAAGGCCTTTGGCCTCCCTGTCCCCGGAAATGTCCTTGGAATGCTGCTTCTTTTTTTCTGCCTTTACACAGGCATTGTAAAACTTGAGATGATCGAAAAAGCAAGTGACTTTTTGCTCGAAAATCTGGCCTTCTTTTTCCTGCCCGCAGGAGTCAGCCTTATTACCTGTTTTTCCCTTCTTAAAGGAAAACTAGTAGAAGTCCTTTTAATTTCCTTGCTTTCCACTATCGTAATTCTAGTTGTTACAGGACTTACCATCCAGTTTGTGCAGAGTCTGGGTCCTGGAAAATACGAAAATTCTACTTCTAACTGTCGCAAAAAAGAAAGAGCTGCACCCAGACGGCAACTGGAAGAGCAGCTAAACTAAAAAAAACTGAAATGCAGGTGTATATAATGCAGACAAATTTTTTAGAAGCTCTTTTTTCAACTCCCCTTTTTGGAATTTTAAGTTCCTTACTAGCTTTTCAGATCGGAGTTCTCCTTTATAAAAAAACCCGTTGCTCGGCCTTTAATCCCGTGCTGGTTGGAATGATTCTCTTAATACTTTTTCTGCACAGCACGGGAACCGATTTTGAAAGCTACAACCTGGGAGGAGCCTACATCTCCTTTTTCTTAGGACCTGCAACCGTAGTCCTTGCAGTTCCTCTCTATAAGAAAATAGCTCTCTTAAAATCCAGCGCCTTTCCAATCCTTGCAGGGATTTTCGCAGGTACTTTTGCAGGAATTTCAAGTATTCTGCTCATGGCAAAAATCTGCGGGCTCGAGGAGTTCTTAAGCCTCTCCCTTGTTCCAAAATCCGTTACAACTCCTATAGGTATGGAAGTCTCAAAACAAATAGGAGGCCTTCCGGCCGTAACTGTAGCCGCAATCATCATAACGGGAATAATTGGGGCTGTTTTGGGCCCTGCGGTTTGTCGCTGCTTCAAAATAAAAGACAGAGTTGCCCTTGGCGTTGCCATAGGCACTTCTTCTCACGCCTTAGGAACTACAAAAGCTATCGAACTTGGAGAAACTGAAGGAGCAATGAGCGGGCTTGCCATAGGGCTTGCGGGCTTAATTACAGTAGGGCTTGCTCCTCTGCTAGTCAGCCTATTTGAAAAACTGTTTTGAGTAAATAAAATGGAAAAAAAGAAGTAGGAATTTAGAATAAAACAGGGAGAAAAGGGGAGTTAAACTTTAAACCCTTTTTTATCTTGTTCGACGCTTTCTTTTATTTTTTGTTCCTGCTTTACTTCCTTAATCAGCCTTTCAAGATAAGCCCTTGGGATGCTTTTATGCCTTTTTTCGGTGCAGACCTTAACCTTTTCTATCAGGGAGCAAAGTTCATCTCGCTCAAGGCAGCAGCCTATGCTTTCTACAATACCTTTGAGAGCTTTTGTCCCGGTATGTTTGCCAACAACCAAGTTTCTTTTTCCGCCTACCATTTCGGGCAGGAAAACTTCATAGGTCATAGG
>JAQUFK010000201.1 GCA_028684695.1 Methanosarcinaceae archaeon
ATGCTGGCCGTAAATAAAGGGCGATCCGAAAGACCTCCTCCGAAAAATAATCTTAAGATACCAAAGTATAGGGCTGCGATTCCGCCCAGGAGGCCTAAAACGATCCCGATACTGCCGAAAATATGGATTGGCCGTACTGAGTATCTTTGCCAGAAGGTGATTACCAGGAGGTCGAGGAAGCCTTTGATGAGTCTGCGCCAGTTATATTTTGAGTGGCCGTGCAGGCGTTCTCGATGATTGGTTTTGAGTTCGCCTACTTTGTAGCCTTTCCAAGCAAGCAGGGCTGGGATGTAGCGGTGAAGTTCTCCATAGAGGTCAAGGTCCTGAGTGCATTCTTGTTTGTAGATTTTTAGGGTACAGCCCGAATCGTGGATCTTTTCGTTGGTGAACTTGTTGCGCAGGAAATTGGCGAATTTTGAGACAAGTTTTTTAGAAAAAGGATCGTGACGGTTGTAGCGCCAGCCGCTGATTACGTCGTAATCTTCAGATTCCATTTCGTTGAGCAGAGCAGGGATATCTTTTGGGTCGTTTTGCAAATCGGCATCCATTGTGATAATATATTTGCCTTTGGAGCGATCAAATCCAGCTTTTAAGGCTGCGCTCTGGCCGAAATTGCTCCTGAATTTTATGATTGTTATGCGGGGATCTTTTTTTGAGAGTTCAAAGAGCCTTGCGTAAGTGGAATCAGTTGAGCCATCGTCGACAAAGATAATTTCAAAATCGAATGCAAGCGGGTGGATTACCTCTTTGATTTCTTCATAAAGGGTGCCAAGATTTTCTTCTTCGTTATAGACGGGAATTACAATAGAGATCAGTTTTTTTCACCCCGATACCATTTTACAAATTTTTCGATTCCTTCTTCGATGCTTGTCTGAGGAGCATAGCCTAGCAGCTCTTTGGCTTTGGAAATATCGGAATAAGTAATGGGAACATCTCCGGGCTGGTCGGGAAGCTGTTTTATTATGGCTTTTTTGCCCAGGTTCTTTTCTATTAAATGGATGAGGTAGCGCAGTTCCACGACCTTGGAATTGCCCAGGTTGAGGATTTCATAGCCTTCTTTTATGTCCATTGAACGGATTATCCCGTCTACGATGTCGCTTATGTAGGTGTAATCTCTTTTGGAAGTTCCATCCCCATACATCTGAATTTCCAGGCCTTCATCGATCAAACGCGTGAATTTATGTATGGCCATTTCAGGTCTCTGGCGAGGGCCATAAACTGTAAAAAAGCGCAGACAGACAATTGGAAGTCCGTAGAGATGATGATAGGTATAACAAAAAGTTTCACAGGCTTTTTTAGATGCTGCATATGGAGAGATTGCTTTGTCTACGTTATCGGTTTCCCTGAAAGGAACTTTTTTATTTATCCCATAAACCGAAGAGGAGGAGGCAACAATTAAATTGGCTGGCTTGTGGATTTTACTTAATTCGAGGAGGTTAAGGGTTCCTTTGATGTTGACATCTTCATAAAGCAGGGGAGCTTCAATAGAAGGTCTGACTCCAGCTCTTGCAGCCAGATGAATTATCGTTTCAATCTTAAAGTTCTTGAATATCTTTTCAAGGGCTTTTAGGTCTCTGATATCAGTTTGCTTAAAATAAAAATTAGGATTTTGGAGATTATGCTCTATGTTTTTCTTTTTTATAGAAGGCTCATAATAAGAATCCATATTATCAAGCCCAACAACCTCTTCTCCGGAATCAAGGAGGCGGTCAACTACACTGGAACCGATAAATCCTGCACAGCCAGTAACTAAGATTGTCATAATATCCTCATTTGAATTATAATTTTATATAGACATGATCCAGTTAATATAAAGGTTTTAGCCTTCCTTCAGTTCAATTCTGCTTGAGTACGGATTCTTTTGAAGGGGTTTTGAAAAGCCCAAAGGAAGGAAAAGTTGAGGAATTCCAGGAATAAACTTTAACACTCTTTGTAGACATTTCTTGTCTTGTGTACTTATTAATATAATTTTTTATATCCGAGGATAACTTTTGCCAAGCTAAATTATCCACAACAATCCAGCCTCTCTCTGAATTATTGATTACAGCTCCCAGCTCTTGTACATCTTTAATTGCGCTTGCATTGGTATACACATCTTGGGAAGTTCCCTCATTCAAATAATTCTCAGCCCCTCTTCCGTCAACATTAAAAGCCAGCCAGTAATCATTTTTCCCCAGATAATATTTTGCCGGAGCGGTCCAGGCCGAGATGATAACGTCATTTTCGGACCAGTTGGCTTTCACACAAGCATAAGCTTCTTTAAAGTTAGATTGGGGGGCATTAACTCCAAGGTCATAATAAGTTTTTGGAGTAAAAGTAAAAGCTGAAGAGTAATGCAGGCTGCATATTAATATACTAAAGATAAAAATCATTGAAATGTTTTTTCTTAGGAATTTCCGATTAATAAATTTCCTGTCTCTTTTGACAACATTTGGCTTTTTGGATAAATTTTGTTTATCGCTGGTAGAAACTTTGGATATGGAAATCCTTTTTAGAGCTCTGGACATAAATCCGGGCTTCGCAGAATTTCGAGTGCCTGAAGTTTGGAAATATACTCTCTCGAGTTGTTTTTGCAGAAAAGAAATTAAAAAATCCAGGAAAAATCCTATAAGCAAAAATAAAAGGGGAGTTACAAAATAGAGATACCTTGTTGCAAAAAGCAGTACATGGAAAAAGATAAAATATAGCGGAAGCACGATTGCCAAGATTAAAAGTAAGCCTTTTTTCCAATCTTTTTCAACAATTACAGTTCCTCCCGGAACCGCTAAAAACAGGAAAAGGCCCAAGTCTTTTTTTAATAAATAAATATAGTTGTCATAATAATTGACTTTTGTATGGAGGACATTAAAAATAATATCCAGATTTTTAGCTAAGATTAGCAGACATAAACCTGCTATTGCGAGGGGGAAAATATTTTTTTTCCAATCTATTTTTTTTGAGAGAATTTTTCCCCGATTCTCTATACAGTAATATAAAACTAAGTATAATAAGAATATGACTAATAAAGAATACCCAAAAATATGGGATAATAATGCGGCTGCAAAAGAAAGTCC
>JAQUFK010000044.1 GCA_028684695.1 Methanosarcinaceae archaeon
AGGTATTTTTGGATTGGATGAGAGGGTTTAACGAAGAAAGAAATCGAGGGTTACGCACTCGATTAACAATAATATAATAAAAGATACGCTTGATAAAGAGTCTGAAATTCAAAAAGCAGGAGCTATAAATAATTCAGGAGATGATTATTTTTTATAAAATGTTAAGAGAAAGAATAGCTTCTGAATTTTAGCCTCTGAACTAAAAATGAAAAGATTTTGAGAATTAAGGGGCTAAGAAAGGAAGAAAAAAGAGTTTGTCATTCGGAAGTAAGTAGGATCGAAACTCCTGTTAAAAACAAAAGCTTTATTAAAATGGAGCCTTATTCTTTGTAATTTTTATTATATTTATCGGCGCATCTAATTTAAGCCTTTCTATTGGAAATCCCCTTTATTTATAAAGCATTTATATATGATGGGGGTCAATTAACTGTATCTTTATATACTCAATTAAAGAATGTATTCCTGTTTTATTCTACTGAGGGTTGACGAATGAGCAAATCAAGCATCAAAATCGAAAACGTGGTCGCATCCACCAAACTTGCAGAAGAATTTGACCTAAACGTTATCGAGTCAGAGTTCGAAGGGGCCGAATATAACAAACAGAAGTTCCCTGGACTCGTATACAGAGTCTCGGATCCAAAAGCTGCATTTCTGGTCTTTACCTCCGGAAAAGTAGTCTGCACCGGTGCAAAAAATGTGGCTGACGTACACACTGTCATCGGAAACATGGCAAAAAAATTAAACGGTATCGGAATCAAAACTATTGAAAACCCCCAGATTACTGTGCAAAACATAGTAGCTTCCGCGGATCTACACACAATCCTTAATCTCAATGCCATTGCAATCGGACTCGGACTTGAAAATATTGAATACGAACCCGAACAATTTCCGGGCCTTGTGTACAGAATCGATGAGCCAAAGGTCGTAGTCCTGATATTCAGTTCCGGAAAACTCGTAGTTACAGGCGGCAAATCCCCTGAAGACTGTGAGCAGGGCGTAGAAGTTGTGCGGCAGCAGCTTGATAATATGGGCCTCCTTTAAGTAGGAAAACCAAACCTTATGCCTTGAAAACAGCCGGTCTGGCGGTTCGAGATCCCTTTGTAAAATGGATTCTTTAATTTATAAAAATACGGTCCAGAAAAAGGTAAGTGTGAGATTTGACTAATTCAGATGTGTGTATTCTGGTTCCCACTCTGAACGAAGGAGCCACAATTGGTGAGGTAATTAAGGATTTCAAAGCCGAAGGCTTTTCCAATATTCTGGTAATTGACGGGCATAGCACGGACAGAACCCGAGAAATTGCAAAAGCTGAAGGGGCGCGGGTGGTACTTCAGACCGGAAAAGGGAAAGGCCAAGCGCTAATTCAGGCATTTGAAATAATTGAAAGTCCGTATATCGTGCTAGTAGACGGAGACGGAACTGAAATTGCAAAAGATGCCCATACTCTGCTTTCCCCTCTTTTCGAAGGTAGGGCAGATCATGTTGTGGGAAACAGGCTTGTGAGGTTTGACAAAGGGGCTTTTACCAGACTCAATCTTATAGGCAATCGCCTGATAAACAGACTTTTTGATCTTGCGTATGGAGTAAAACAAAAAGATATCCTTTCAGGGTATAGAGCCTTTACCAGAGAAAGTATCCAAGCGCTTGAACTTAATAAAACTGGATTTGAGATTGAAACCGAAATTTCGGTGGAATGTATTTTCAAAAACCAAAGAGTTTTGGAATTTCCAATAACTTATCGACCCAGAAGTAAAAAGGGAGCTACGAAACTAAACCCTTTAAAAGATGGGTTCAGAATAGGAGCAACCATCTACAGGCTTGCAAAGGTGCATAATCCCATTTTCTATTTCGGGATCATAGGCTCTTTCTTTATTTTAGCAGGGGTAATTACCGGAGCTTTTGTAGTCTGGCAGTGGGTTCAGGGAATCACCAGGATTCCAATGACGGTTCTTACGTCTCTTTTGCTCCTTTTTGGGCTTCAGATGTTTATTTTCGGGATGCTAAGCGATCTGATAGTCTCTTTGCATAAACAGACTATCCGCATGTTTCAAGCCCAATTCAAAAAGAAATAAAATAGGAATAAGCCAGGTTGGCCTTCTTTAAGGCTTGCCTGTATTTTTAATAAATTTCCCCTGTTTTTTGAACAGTTATTTCTATTCCTTTTCAATCTTTTTTATAAAAATTGGTTGAAAAAAAGAATTTGCACTTTTAGCCCTAATTTAAAAAATTCTAAAAAACTATTGAGGCATCTTTGGTGTTTGCGTTAAAAACATATTTGGGTGTGGTGGTAGATGATAACGGTGTGATAGTGGATTAGATGCCTCAATCAACCCTATGTATAAATTGTTTATATAATTTGTGTTAGATTTATGCACAAGCGTCCATAACTTTTCCCAGGAAGCCGTTTTTTCGAAATTGTACTTTAATTTGTTGAACTAGGGAGCTTTTAAACCCTCTTTGATTCTTTTTTAGAGCCAATATATGAAATAATAGAAAAAGTGCAAGCGCTAGCTTTATATATAAATATCCTATAATGTGTTTTACTTTTTTTAGACTGTTGCTCCTTTTGAGCTTTTTTTCATAGTTCTTGCTTTGAGCCCAAATTCTACGGGGGATACTTTTATAAATTGCTAGTGTATTGTAGTTAGCGATGAGCTAGTCTGGGTAGTTCGGCGTTACCTGTTACCCGAAATCGCCGATACGCGGGAGACGAAGCCAATGGAAGGTTTATCAAACAGATCCTAGCCTGAAACCTTAACTGAGAAGCTCCGTCCTGTTTGGATGATGCTGGTATAAGGGCTTGCTGGAGAACAGGTCTTTATGTCTTTACCGTGGAAACCGGTCGAGGCCCGGAAGGGAGCAGACTTACTGTGGGCAACCATCGCTTGCGGGGTTGCGGGGTGGAGGCGAGGTTTCAGTTCCCTAGGAACTGCAAGATATCCCAACCTGCGGTGGGCTCATCACTAAATTTTAGGCTTTTGTTTTTAAAGTTGGAATCAAAAAGGCTTTTTCTTCGGAAAAGGTTAAATATCTGAACTCCCTTTTTAAAATACGCTTTCACTTAAGCGATAACAATAGCCTGTGACGAGATAGCCAAGCCCGGTATGGCGCAGGATTGCTAATCCTGTGATGCCTTGCATCTCGGGGGTTCGAATCCCCCTCTCGTCGTCTGAAATTTAAAACTATTAAAACTATGAATATTTCTCTTTTTTGAATCTATATAAAATATAAGTGTATTAGTACTGGCTTCTATTATTCATGCTGTTTTTTAATAAGCTTCTAGATTTTGTTAGTAAGCTTTGAGAAGCTGAGAAGCCGCACAAACAGATTAATATTTTTAATAGATATGGATCTTATTTATAATAGCCATTATATAGAATGTGTATTATATGAGAAAGATAGGAGAAGCTATTATTTTTAAATCTCGGAAGCCTTGAATAGGACTTTTTAGAATAGGAAAGCGGTACATTAGGAAAAATAATATGGATTTGCGGCTGTATTATGAATAAGAGAGAAGCTTGTTGAAATAAATTCCGAACTTTCAAATATTTTACATTTCAAATTAAACTTAAACTTTTCAAACATTGAATCTTTCAAGCTTGTGTGGATTTAAATGGGCCGAATCTCGGATTTCGGGTCGATTTTTTGTTTGCGTAATTCCAGATGTGACAAAATGGAACTTAGTACAAAAAGTATTGGGCGAATCTCTACAGGTATTGAGGAACTAGACTTAAAACTGGGAGGAGGCTACCCGGAAGGCAAATCAATTCTCATTACCGGAGGAACCGGTACAGGCAAATCAATATTTGGAATTCATTTTCTATATAAAGCTTGCAAAAACGAGAAAAAATGCGTCCTTATAGCTACGGAAGAAAGTCCTGAAGATATCCTCGAACAATCTGAAATTTTAGGGCTTGGCCTCTCCCCTTATTATAAGCATGGGCAACTTATAATCGAAAAAGCTTTTCAGAGCCGGTCAGAAAAGGTCCAAACTTCAAAATTCGGATTCACTCCCGAAGGGCTGGAAATCGATCTGCCATCTCTTTCCGATTTTGTTCCTCCTGATACGGAAGTCGTTGTCATAGATAATATAGGCGTCTTTACCTTGAGGCTTTCAATTCAGGATTTCAGAGATCAGTTTGATGCTCTAAACTACGTTCTCTCAAGCCGAGAGGGTTGCACTGCTATGTTTATAATGGATGAGACCGCCTTTAAAATGAGCCGTAAACTCGCAGAGTATTCGGTTACTGGGTCGCTTCGCCTTTCGGTAAATGAAAATCCCTATACTGGAAATACCGAACGCTATCTTATTATTCCAAAGATGCGAAAAACGGAACTCAAATTAGAATCTCTAAGATTTGAAATTACCCAAAAAGGAATCCGGCTTTTTTAAAAGATTTTAAATTTTCCTAAGCTCCAAAAAATCTCATAAAAGGATCTAATTTACCAATATATATTTTAAAATTGTCTAGTTTTCCAGAAAATATCTTAAACTCGTCTATAATCTTCAAGAAAAGCTCTAAAACTTTTGTTCAAGTATTCATTCCTTATTATATCTTTTCTGCCATTCAGACATTTTCTTCTTATTCTTAAATTCCCCATTGAATATAGCTTACACGATACTATTAAATTATTTATACAAGGATTTCCAATAACTCTTACAAACAATATTTTGAGTAAGGGGGGAAATTAGAGCGCCTTTTTGGAAATAAAGGAGATTATTCTTTCGTTGGGAATGGCTTTTCTCTCCTTAAAACAGGTTTTCCTTTCATTGAGGTTTTTTTAGTCTCTTGTATACTTAAAAAACTCTCTACACCTAAGTAAACAGGGATAGAGTCGCTCAAATGGAGCATAATCTTTTAATAATCTACCTTGAAAACCTTTCTAACTTATACTGAAATTCGACTCTTAAAGATATATTTTTTGACAACACTTCATACATATATTGTGCAGTTTGAGGCTGAGAGTCCATGGAGAAAAACGAGATTCATTTGGGTGAAAAACAGAAAATAAGGGATCCAGAAGGGCAGGGATCTGGGAGAGGGGAAAAAATGCTTTCAGAGGCAGAGATTCTTTCAAAGAAAAAAGGAAAAGAGCTCCCGATTACAAACAAAAATTCAAAACCAGGGGCTGAATCCCCTCCGAAAAAAATGAGAAGGAGGATTCAGGGTCTTAGACGCTGGAATAAAATAAAAATTCTCAAAGCCTTCAGGAACTTTTTAGACGAAGTCAAAAGTATTGAAGGAATGCAGGAAAAAATTGAATTTATAAAAACCAAATTCCAAGACGAGGAACTAAGAACTCTCCCTCCCTATGATCCTGAGCTTTATGCTCCGCTGCTTGAATACGAGATTCCTAAAGGTTTTACGGAGGTAGAACGCTACTGGGTCGAAGAGCCTTATGCCTTTGTCAGTATTATCGAAAACAGGGAAATGAGATATTACAACCTTGTAGAGCCAACTCTCTCAGCCTATGAAAAAACTGTTCTTGAAAAAGTCCGAGATCATATGGAAGATGCCCTGACCCAGGAAGATCTGAGTTCCGGAACGGATATGAACGCGATTCTTATAAATCGAGCCTTGAGGTTACTTGAACAATATTTTGAAACCCTTGAGGTACATTCCCTTCACAAAGTGATCTATTTTCTCAGAAGAAATTTCATAGGGTACGAAAGAATAAACGGCCTTATCCTTGATCCCGGAATCGAGGATATCTCCTGTTCAGGAATTAAGATTCCCATCTACCTCTATCATAGAGTGCACAACAACATAGTAACAAACATCTCTTTAGGGGAAAAAGAACTCGATTCTCTGGTAGTCAAACTCTGCCAGCGCAGTGGAAAGCACATCTCAATCGGAGAGCCTATTGTAGACGCTACCCTTCCAGATGGCTCAAGGATTCAAGCAACGCTTGGAAAAGAAGTTACAACAAGAGGCAGTTCCTTTACCATCCGAAAATTTAAAGGAGATCCCATAACTCCAATTGACCTTATCAACTACCAGACTTGCGATGTCGAAATGATGGCTTACTACTGGCTCGCAATCGAAAATGGTGTAAGTGTGCTCCTTGCAGGAGGAACAGCCTCAGGAAAAACCTCCCTTATGAATGCCATCTCACTTTTTATTCCGGTGCTTTCTAAGATCGTATCTATTGAAGATACCAGAGAAATCATGCTCCATCATGAAAATTGGATTGCCGGAGCAACCCGCCGATCTTTTACTGTCGGAGGCACAGGAGAGGTTTCCATGTATGAGCTTTTAAAGGCCGCGCTCAGACAACGGCCTGAATATATCATTGTAGGGGAAGTCCGCGGAAAAGAAGCCTTAACTCTCTTTCAGGCAATGTCCACAGGTCACACCACCTATTCTACCATGCACGCAAGTGATGTCCAGACCGTTGTAAATAGGCTGGAAAATGAACCCATCAACGTCCCACACGTAATGATGCAAGCGCTTGGAGTTATAAGTATCCAAATGCAAACTTATGTGGACGAGGTAAGGGTGCGGAGAACTAAAACCATTGTGGAAATTACGGGCCTGGACGCAAGGACTGGGAGTTTGAGAATCAACGAACTCTATAAATGGGATCCTCTAACCGACACCTACAAAAGCACGGAAGATTCCTACGTCTTAAACGAAATTCAGAAAGCAAGAGGCTGGACCTTGCAGAAATTAAGAGAGGAATTTCAAAACAGAGAACGAATCCTTGCATACATGGCCGAAAAAGAGCTTCGAGATTACGTTAGCCTTTCGCTTATAGTCCAGCTCTATTCTACAAATCCAGAGCTTATAATGGAATCGATTGAAAACGGAACCCTTGAGCAACTGGTCTCACACAGAATCTGAAGAGGGATGAAAGCATGAATGTGATCGATTCTTATTCCTTCAAAGTTTTTGGAGCTTTTCTTCTCAGGCACGAAGAAAAATTTTCCCATTTAAAAGTAACCCTTAGACAGGCCCAGATTTCCCTTCCAGTACTTAATTTTGTTTCAAGTTCCCTCTTTTATTCCCTGCTTCTGGGAATTTTTGGAGGCTTAGGAGGCCTTATTGCCGGAAGCTTCCTTTTCAGAGGAATTACTCCTGAACAAATTGTATCAACCTTCCATATCTCAAGCCAACTTACGAGACGATTTGATACCCCCCCTCTTATTGCGGCTCATTTGCCGCAGCTTCTAACTCTGCTTGGAGGGCTAGGGCTCTTCTTGCTTGTCGCCTCCATTACCTGGAGCTTGATCATGTTATACCCTTCCCTTAAGGCAGACAACCGCCGTAGGGCTATAAATCAAGTTATGCCCCATGCAACAGCCTATCTCTACGTCCTTTACCGAGGGGGTGGAATAACTATCTTTGAGATCATAAAATCCTTAAGTGAACGTCCCCATCTCTACGGAACTACCGCAAGGGAGTTTGGAAATATTGTACGGGATATAGAGTATTTCGGAAAAGACCTCCAAGCCGCTCTCTGGGATGCAAGCGATAGGACCCCTTCCGAACAACTCCGGGATTTTCTTGATGGGCTGATTTCTATAGTCTCAAGTGGAGGAGATGTAACCCTTTATCTTAAAGATAAAATGGAACTTTATAAGAACAATGTCAATAAGGAACACAAACGTTTTCTTGAAACCCTTGCTCTTCTGGCCGAGGTTTATATCACTGTTTTTGTGGTGGGCCCCCTTTTTCTGATGACGGTTCTTGTGGTTATGAACCTTATGGATTCGGGAGGAGGCGGTATAAGTAAACTCTATATCTTAGTATACGGGGTGATTCCTTTTGGAACTTTGATTTTCCTAATCCTTCTGGACATGCTTACAGGAGATGCCGAAAAAATGCCCCCGGAAAAGTTTTCCTTAATAAAGCCGGATTCCTTTAGCGACGTTCGAGTAAAAGCTCCCACTGAAGCCGACTTGGAATTAATAAAGCAAATCGACTTTTTCGAAAAAGTAGCCCAGATCAAAAAGATATTATTGCATCCGATTTCAGCAATGGTAAAGACTCCAAAGTATGCCTTTTTCGTAAGTGTTCCTCTTGCTTTGGGATATCTGGTTTTTGCATTTAAAAAAGAGAGTCCTTTTGGATTTGGTTTTATTGAAATCAGCTCAGCTCTTGACGCTCATATTTATTTCAGCCTCCTTCTCCTTTTAATTCCTTTTATTATCTTCCATGAACTTGAAGTCCGTAAAATCAGGAAAATCGAAGATCAAATTCCGGAATTTCTAAAAAGACTTGCCAGTATTAACGGAACCGGGATTTTACTGGCTGATGCGATCACAATCACAGCCCAATCAAATATGGGACCTCTTAAAGCTGAATTGAGGCGAATGGTTGAGGATATTCGCTGGAACTCCAATCTAGTCGAGGCGCTAAAGCGCTTTGAATCCCGCATAAGAACCAAACTTACCCGTCGCAGCATGACTCTTATTGCTAGAGCCAGCGAGTCGACCGGAAATATCCATCAGGTGATCAGCATTGTTGCAGAAGATGCAGATGTTCAAAAACAATTAAAAAAAGAGCGAAATGCTGGAATGTTCATTTACGTATTTATAATTTATGTGACTTTCTTTGTTTTTCTGATCATTGTCTATGTGCTTGCGGCCTTTTTCCTGCCTGCTTTGAGCGGAACTGACAATCCGGCAATGTCTATGGGAGTCAATTTGGAAGAATATACTCTCCTCTTTTTCCATGCGGCTCTGCTCCAGGGGCTAGGCTCGGGAATGGTAGCCGGAAAAATGGGAAGCGGGAATCTACCCTCAGGGCTTAAACACTCCCTGATCATGATGAGCCTTGCCTATTTGCTCTTTGTAGGCTTCCTCTGAATATTTTTGAAGCAAAACTTTTCGAAGGAGGTGGGGGGCCGGCCCCGCCCTGAAAAATTAGAAAAAATATTATTTTTTTCTCGCCTTTGCCATAGGCCCAGCGTGGAGTTTTTCGAGCGCTTCAACAATAACTTTGAGTTTGTTGAAAGGAATTCCCAAAAGCATTTCATCCTTTTCAATATCCGTAGATCTTCTGCAGCCGTAACAGCCAAGAGAGAGATTAATTTCTCCTGTAAGGATTGGAAGAAGGGTAGAATCGGCACAGGTTGCCTGGAAGGCTGCGGAACTAAAGTTTGCTCGCCCCCCTCCGGAATAGGTGCTTGCCGGAATGACCCAGTAAATGGTTTCGGGTCTATCAACAAGGATTACGACATCAGGCTCGAATTTGGCAGCCTTAAGAGGACTTACTAGGGTTGCAATTCGGCTCCCGGGTTCAAAAGTCGGGCGTTTTTTGATCATTTCGGCGGCAGCTTCGGCATTCTCAAACATTTTAAGGTTGGCATGAAATTCTCCGGAAGCCACCTTCTCAGGAGTAGGAAAGAGCCCAAGGCTTGAGCCTCCCACTACACAAGCGTGTTTTTCAGCGGGAATGATAAAAGCTTCTCCTTTTCTGGCTCTCATTATCGACTGGCAGTGCCTGAGGTTTTTTTCAGGTTTGGAATAACCTTCAGGAATTGATTCTCCTTTCTTAAGAAGCTTTACCGCAACAGGCTCGGATCTGAGCTCCAGGTACTTAACAAGTTTGTCTGAAATTTCAGCATAGTCCATTTTGCTTTCTCCCTAGTTGATTTATTAAAGGAAATCTTTGAGAAATTAGAAACACTTATTCTATATTCTATAACACTTATTCTATTATCTAATTTTCGAACTGCTTCTATTTTGAGTTTGCTTAAGTTTGTTTGAGTTTGATTTAAAATTGCTTCATATTGAGCTTTCTTTCTGGAATCTCTTTTTCCGAACAAACTTCTAGCAAAGGGAGAAGAGCTTCCCAGACCGAATTGAGTTTCTGTGCAAGAATCCCGGTTTTAGCATACTCAATTACGGATTTTTCCCTAAGCATTGCCTCTGTTGCCTCATCATCATAAGGTAATTTTCCAAGGACTGGAATATTCGCGCTTTTGCAGAAATTTTCAATTAGTTCGGCATTTTCTCGGTTTATATCGTATTTGTTGAGACAAACCGCCGCAGGAATTCTAAAGTGTTTGGCAAGTTCAAGGACCCGTTTTAAGTCGTGAATTCCTGAAAGAGTGGGCTCGCTTATTACAAGGACAAGATCTGTGCCTGTAATTGCAGAAATTACCGGGCAGCCGGTCCCCGGAGGGCCATCAACTAAAATTAGGTCTTTCCCGTTTTTTTCAGCAAGTTTTTTTGCCTTTTCCCGAACTTCACTAACCAGTTTTCCACTCGCTTCTTCGCCTATACCAAGTTTTGCATGAGCCATCGGGCCAAAGCGGGTTTCGGAAGAAAAAACCTGGCCAGAAACTCTTTCCTGCATAGAAATTGCTCCTTCAGGACAAACTAAGGTGCAAACCGCACAGCCTTCACAGTTGTAAGGCTCAAGCCTGAAAGTTCCTGATTCTTCTATTATGGCCCCAAAGCGGCAATGTTTTTTGCATTTTCCACACTCAAGGCAGAGCTTTTTATCAATTTTTGCAAGCTCAAGCCCGCAGAAAGCTTTGGTCCTTTGGATTTTGGGCTTTAGGATCAAGTGCAAATCTGCTGCGTCTACGTCGCAATCCGCAAGCACAGCGTTTTTCGCAAGGGAGGCAAAAGCTGCAGTAATTGTTGTTTTTCCAGTGCCCCCTTTTCCGCTGATAATCGTAAGCTGCTTCATGCCTTCTCCTCCTGCAATCCAAGAGGCTCTTTACGTTTTGTCTCCTCGACCTGAGCCTTTATTGCTTCAAACATTTTCTGAAACTTTTCTTTCCATTCAGGCATAACCTCAACAAAGGAAAGCCCTTCTGAGTAAAGTTTTGCTATTTTGCGTTCGTTTGGAATTTTCAAAAGCACTGGAATTCCTTCGGCAAGACAATACTCTTCCACACTCGCATCCCCAAGGCCATAACGGTTGAGCACCACTCCGAAGGGAATTTTTAGCTGCCGGATGAGTTCGATTGCAAGTTTTAGATCATGAAAACCAAATGGAGTGGACTCAGTTACCAAAATACAGTAATCCATATTTTCCACAGCTGCAATAACTGGGCAGCTTGTCCCAGGAGGGGAATCAATTATTGCGGTTTTACCAGGCTCGATACGGGTCAGAAGAGCTTTTATGAGCGAAGGAGCTAAGACCTCTCCTATGTCTAAAAGCCCTCGATAAAACTCAAGCCCTTGGACCGAAGCCTTTTCAAGAAGGCCGATTCTTCTTGGTTCTTCCTGGATAGCTCCTTCAGGGCAGAGGAGGGTACAGCCCCCACAGCCATGGCAGAGGGAGGGAAAAACCAGCACATCGGAAGGTAAAACTGCAAGAGCATTATACCGGCAGAACTCCGAACACTGGCCGCAAAAAGAACATTTATCCAAATTAATTTTTGGGACCTGACAACTCACTTCTTGCAGGAGTTCCGGCTTGCAGTTTAGGAAAAGGGAACAGTTGGGCTCTTCTACATCACAATCAAAAAGCTGTACATCAGAGAGCGAAAGGGCAAGGTTTACGGAAAGCGTGGTCTTTCCAGTTCCTCCTTTTCCACTCGCAATTGCAATTTTCATATAAAATCATCTCTTAAAAATCCGGGATTCTGGCTTCTCTTCCCTTAAATATAGGGAGTATTTATTTATTCAGTTGGACTTGTTATCTCTTTCAAATCCGAACACTTTTTCAGAATTTCACCTACGGTGCTAGCTCCTTCCGAAACTCGGTAAATCCGGACAAAACTATCCCTAAGCATATGAAAAGGGCCTTCGCCCACCTCGCAGACGATAAGAGCTTCAGCTCCTTCTCTGAGCAGAAAATCTACAGCTTTTATCCCGCGCTTTCTCTCAAGTTCATTAGAGGGATTTTTTAGGATAGTCCATTTTTGGAGGCTCCCGGCTTCAAGGCTAGCAAAGAAAAAATAAGGAGCTTTTCCAAGATGCCCAGATAAACGGGTTTCAAGCCCTTTATTTTCAAGAACCGGGATTGCAATTTTTAAGGTTTGCTTTTTTGCGGGTTTTGCAGTTATTATAAGGTGCTCGAGATTTCCTACTTCTTTTTCTACAGCACTTTTTATTTTTGGATTGAGAAATTCCACTTTTTTTAAGGCGGCATCTTCTTCTATTTCAAGCACAACTTCCCCAAAAACCACAAGTCCCGATTTTCTAAGTTTCAAAGCTTCAAGCTCCAAAACACCTGGAATATCCATAATATTTTTCCGAATTTTTCCTGTGGCAGCTTCATCCAGCCAAGCATCCATAAGAGTAAGCACTGCATCTTTTGTGCTCTCAACTCCCAGTTTGAAGATAAGAGCGGAAATTACAATAACGCCTAGAAAATCAAGTTCTGAAATTCCAAGCCAGGAGCCTAAAACGGCTACAACAACCACTAGGGAAGAAAAAACGTCCGTATAAGAATGTCTGGCATCGGCAAGTAGAGCTTGAGAATTAATTGCTCTTCCCACCTTTTTTTTGTATAGGGCAAGAGCGTAGATTGAAAAAACCGAAAAAAGCGCAGTTGCAAGAGCCAGACCCTCAAACTCAAATCCCTTGGGAGCAAAAATTTCACTTTTAGCTCCTCCTCTAAGCCCTATAAATCCCATTTTCAGAACTTCAAATCCCGAAAAAAGGATTAAAAAGGATACAAAGAGGGCTACAAGATTTTCGGCTTTATAATATCCGTAAGGGAATTTCTCCCCACTGTTTTTCAAGCTGACCTTCAGTCCAATCCAGACCGCTAGGGAGGTGAAAATATCAAGTCCTGTATGGATAGCATCTGCAAAGAGGGCCGAACTTCCAGAGTAAAACCCCACAACCCCTTTCAAGAGAGCAAGCAGGGCA
>JAQUFK010000045.1:0-7557 GCA_028684695.1 Methanosarcinaceae archaeon
TTTTGCAGCTTTTATAGGCCTCACCTCTGATCATACCTTTATTTGATTTTTCATCTAAACGAATATATAAAAATCAGAAGCAAAGTTTCTTTTAAAAAAGCTTTGTTACAGTCAAAAAATCGGGTCTACCCAAGCGATAAAAATGTAAAATTTAAAGAGTATTGAGGGAGCATTAAGAATATAATTAAATTATATTTAAGAAAAAAAGAAAGGACTGTGTGATATGAAGGCAAAGCTTGAACACCGCCTGGAAGAACTTGAAGCCGAATATACAACCGGCCAGAAGCTCCTTAAAGATATTGAAAACACCCTCCAAGAACTTCAGAATAAAAAAGAAAACTTGGAAGAAACCCTGCTTCGAATCTGCGGGGCAATCGACTTGCTTGAGGAACTGCTCAAAAGCCCGGATGCAAAAGAAGAGACAAAGACTTCAAAAGCCAAAGTTGGAAAGGAAAAAGAGCAGCTGGCTATCAAAGCCTCTGAAGAGGTGGAAGTTCCAAAACTGATAAAAAAGTCTGTCAAAATCGCTAAAGAGATGCTGGAAGCTTCGGGCTTAGAAGTAGGACATATAAGTGAAAAACCCATTTTTGTTTCGGGAGTCAATTTCGGGGAAGTAATCCGGCAGAAGCCAAAACCCGGAGAAAAAGTCAGTCCTGGAACAGCTGTTGATCTTGTGTTGGCAACAAAGGGAAGATTTAAGCCGAATCTTGGAAAAAACTCCAGGTTTGGAGCATTTTGTACTCACTAAACGATAGGGAAGGGGGAAGAACATGAACAACCGGGCGCATCCTGAAAAAATCGAAAAATTCCGGGAAGAATTAAACAGACACTGTAAGGCTGCCCTTTTAGCCTTTTCCAGGCTTCCGGCTTTTTCCTCGGAAACCCAAAAAGCCCTTTTTTGTCAGTTTTTAAATGAAGTTGAGCAAATAAGAGGGGTTTTCTGGGGAAATAATCAGCGAAAAACCAGAAAAAAAATTAGGGAGATTTTGCTTACAGAAAGCTCTCCTTTCTTTAAAAAAGAAGAAAGTCGAGCCTATAAGCCTTTTGATCTTTTCCGAGCTGTAAGAGGCCTTTATGCCTCTCTTTCCTATTATGAGGATTTTCAAAATTGTTTTGAAAGCCTTAGTAAAGAGCCTGAAAACGTCTCTGCCCTTTTCCAAAAAAGCGTCCTCCTATACAAAACCGGAAGGCATGAAGAGGCTCTTGAGCTTTTGGATCAGTTGCTTGAAATGCTTCCTTCTGATTATAAGCTCTGGTTTAACAGAGGCGTAATCCTCGCTGAACTTGGAAAGCTTGAAGCAGCTCTTAAAGCCTATGATAAAACTCAAGCCCTAAACCCAGCTTTTAAAGTTGTGCTGGATAATAAAGCCGTAATCCTTGCAAAGCTTGGCCGCCATGAGGAGGCTCTAAACCTTTATGAAGAGCTACTCGATAAAAATCCAGACTATGCCGAGGCCTGGGCCGGAAAAGGAGCCGTCCTTTCAGGGCTTGCCCGAAGAGCTGAAGCCCTTGAGGCTTATGGAAAAGCGCTTGCCCTCAGACCCGAATACAAAGAAGCTCTCGCAGGAAAAGGAGGTCTTCTTTTAAGTCTTGGACGCTTTGAAGCAGCTGGAGCCACATATGATCAAGCCCTTGAACTTTTTCCAGAAGATCCTAAACTCTGGTACAATAGAGGCTTTGCTCTGCAGCAACTTGGAAAATATGATGAAGCTTTGAAAAGCTATAATAAGACACTAGAATTCAAGCCAGGCTTTGAGCCGGCTCTTGAAAACAAGGTAAAAGTGCTTTCCGAAATAAGCAGGAATAAAAAGCAGGATAAAAGGTGAAAATCCCCTTTTGTTTGGGGTCTGTTCACTGTTACTATTAAGTAATATCGGAAGCTAAACTGTATCCTTAAGCTATACTTAAAAACTCCGGTTTCTGGCCGGAGTCTCCCTTAAAGCTGGAGAGTGGTATATATCGCGAGAGAAGAAAGGCCTGAAAATGGGAGCAAAAGTGCATTTGAATTCCTGAAAGGTGCAAAGGAAACCCGGGATTACGCTGAAAAAATAAAGCTCTATAATAAAGCCCTTGAACTTGACAGAAATTTTGTAGAAGCCTGGTATCAGAAAGGTTTTGCTCTTGATCGTCTGGGAAAGTCTGAGGAGGCCCTGGCCTGTTACGATGAAGCTCTGAAGCTTGATTCGGAAAATCCTGGAATCTGGTGTCTTAAGGGTTTTGCCCTTAATAACATGCAAAAGTTTGAAAAAGCGATCGAATGCTATGACAAGGCCCTAAAAATCGAGCCTGATGATGTTTTTTCTTGGTATCAGAAGGGGATGATCTTTGAAAAAATAAATAAGTATGCAGCTGCGATTGAATGTTATGATAAGGCTCTGGAACTTGACCCTACTGATAATTATATAAAAGAGAGAAAAATGAAACTGCTTCAACTGCTCGGAAAAACAAAGGAGCTAGAAGCCGACATAAGAAAATACATAAACTGAAATAAAAACTGGAAGAGATGAATTTCTCTTTCTTATTTTTTATTTTTGATTTTCTTTTTCGTTCTCTTTCTTGTTTTCTTTTTCTTTGCGGAGCTCTTCAACAATTTCAAGCAGCTTGATTTTGATCTTTCTTATAGCTTCAACAGCTTCTCCCCCTTGATCGATTGGGGCTTTTTTATTTAGATCAGCTTCTACAAGCTGAGTATCATATGGGATTTCTCCAAGAAGTGGGATTCCAAGGGCTTCAAGCCTTTCGTTTACTTTTCCTCCGCCCCCTTTGTTAACCACAGCAAGAAGGTTCTTGACTCCTATTTCGGAAGAGAGTTTCTTTATCCGCTCTGCAGTCTCAAGGGATCTTGCCCCTGGCTCGACAACGATTATCATAAGGTCCATGCCTCGAGTAGTGCCTCTTCCAAGATGTTCAATTCCGGCTTCCATATCTAAGATTACGGCACTTTTTTCCCTTAACATAAGGTGACGGAGCAAAGCCCTCAGGAAAGCTGAAGCCGGACACATACACCCGCTTCCCCCTCGATCTACCGTTCCCATGACAAGCATCCGAATTCCGTCTGGACCCCTTACTCCGTAGCTTTCGGCAATATCATCGACTTTGGGGTTATAAATGAAAGCTCCTCCTTCTGCTCCGGCTCTTTCCTGAATTAGGGCTTTATATTCGGTTAGGGGTTTTGGAGGGTTTTCGACTCCAAGGGCTGAGGCCAGATTCATGTCTGGATCCGCATCAATTGCAAGCACCTCATACCCCTCTCTTGCAAGCAACCTTGCAAGAGTTCCTGAAAAGGTTGTTTTTCCAACGCCGCCTTTACCTGTTATTGCGATTTTTATTTTGAATCCCCCGCTTAGGTTTATGATTATAAATATGAGGAGATAATTCTCTTTGCAGGGATATTATAAGTGAACTGTTTTATACTTATTCATTTGTTATTCCCTTTTCTGAGATTATTGTAAAAAATTAGGATGTCTAGTAGCTCTTCTTTTAAAAAACTTCTCAATTTTGAGATTTCTACTTTGCTATGAAGGCTCCCCTCATAAACTTTATATCGTGTCGGAGAAATTAAATCCTAAGCGTATCTGTCTTTTGTATTTTTCAGAGCGTAGCCCTGTTAGGACAGAAAATGCGGTGGTTTGGCTGAGAAGCGGCTGCCTGAATAGAATAATTATAGATATTTATCTTAACCTCGATGCACATGGCAGAAAAACTTAATGGAAAAATTCTTGAAATCCTGACGGGAAAACAGCTTTCGATAAGTGGAATAAATCGAGAACTAAAAGCCGAAGGTATAGACGAACACCGGCTTATCCTTACTGGATACCTCCGAGCTCTTCGGGATCTTGACATCTTGATAGAAAATGATGTTCCTCCTTCAAAAATATATTCAAGAGCCTTCCCTGATGAAGAAAATGTTGAGGTCTCTTCTTCTGAGTCTCTCGGGGTCTATTCCCTGATCAAAAAACATCTTGAAAAACTGGAGCTTGATCTTAAAATTCCGGTTGGGGTTTACCTTATATCTAAATTATTTGAAAGACCCTGCTTTCGAGAAGAATTAAGACGTGTTGGAATTACTTCAAAACATCTTCAGCAGTATTTTGAAAAAACAGACCTTATAGGAGAAGTTTCGGCTGCGGATCTGAAAGGGTGTAGGGCTGAAATAAGTCGAATAAAAATCCCTCCTTCGGATCCTGGGTATGAAATAATAAAGGAAAGTAACAAGATAGCCAGTTCCGCAAATAAGTTGCTTTTGGAACTTTTGAAAGAGAAGATTGATATCGAAGGGCTTGTTCCCAAGACTAAACAAACCAAATTAATTATATCTGATGAAAAATGAAAGTCGCCTGCATACAAATGGAAGTCCTGCCTTGCAGGAAAAAGGAAAATCTTAAAAAAGCTTTTCTTTTGGCTGAAAAAGCCCTTGAAAAAGGGGCGGAAATCCTTGTGTTTCCCGAACTTTTCTCAAGCGGGTTTTGCTACGAACATTTTGAGGAACTGGCTGAAAGTTCTCCTTACCCTACGCTTTTGGAACTTTGTCAATTTTCAAAAACACATGACTGCGTTTTAATAGGCTCAATTCTGGAAAAAGCCAAAACTGAATGGGAACATTCCTCAAATAAACTTTTGGAAAAAAAGTCTAAAAAGGCTTTTCAGCCCTCAAACTATTATAATTTGGGGTTTTGCCTTGAGTCCGGAGTGCTTGTAGGAACTTATAGAAAAACTCATCCTTTCAAAAAAGAAAATCTCTATTTTTCAAAAGGTAGTTTAATTGCTCCTCTCTCTCTTCGAAAACGGAAGCTGAAAATTGGGCTTGAAATCTGCTATGAATTGCGTTTTCCCGAGGTTTCAAGAAAGCTTGTTCTGGATGGAGCCGAACTACTGGTAACAATTGCCGCCTTTCCAAATCCCAGAAAAGCTCATTGGGAAAATCTTGTAGTTGCAAGAGCGCTTGAAAATCAGATTCCACACCTCGCCTGCAACAGATGCGGAAACGGAGCTTCATCTCTTAGCTATTTTGGAGCTTCATTGATAGTAGATGCTTTGGGGAATATAAAAGCTGAGGCTGGAGAGAAAGAGGCTTTAATTCTTCAAACTCTTAATCTAAGCCAAAAAGAAAAAGTTCGAGCAGAAATTCCGATTTTTAAAGACAGAAGGCAGGAACTTTACTGAAGCTAAAATCGGAATCTTTTGAAAAACTCCGTTTTAAACAAAAAACATTAATTTCATAGTTTCTATTCTTTTAACTCAAATGTACGGCGCAATCCATGTCCCTTCGGAAAAGGGAGAAGCAACAAGGACTTATTTATTGGAAAAAGAGCTTTTAGATGAGACTAGAAAAATACAAAAACTAAACACCGAAAAAGGGGTTTTTTTAGAAATCCCTGTTAAAAAAAATGTGGGTACTAAAATCGGTTCTTTTTCGGTAATAAAGCCTGAAAAGCCCCTTTTTTTTAAAAAAACAAAATCTTTGAAATCCCATCTAAAAGCTATTCTTTCGGAGGAGGAACTTGCTCTAGTTCCTTCTGGCTGGCAGGTGCTAGGAGAGCTGCTTATCGTCAATATTCCTGAAGCTCTAACCCACAGAAAAGCGCTGATCGCAAAAACCCTGCTTTTAATGTACCCTAAATGTACGGGCGTGGTTCAGGACTTTGGAATAGAAGGGCAGTTTCGCCGTCCTAAAAGAGAAATCTTGATAGGAACAAAGACTGAAACTATCAATAAAGAGCAGGGTTGCCTCTTTAAGCTTGACGTTATGAAGCTTATGTACTCAAAGGGGAATCTCTTTGAAAAGAAAAGGATGAGCAGGCTCGGAGGAGGAGAGGTTGTTGTGGATATGTTTGCAGGGATAGGTTATTTTTCAATTCCTATGGCTGTTCACGCCCGCCCTCAAAAAATCTATTCTATTGAGCTTAATCCCGAATCCTTCGCTTACCTTCAGGAAAATATCAGGCTTAATCGGGTAGAGGATATAATCGTCCCGCTTAAAGGCGATTGTGCGAAAGTAACTCCTAAAGGGCTTGCAGATAGGGTTATAATGGGTTATGTAGGCAGCACCCATAATTATCTGGAAGCTGCCTTAAAAGCTTTTAAAAAAAGCGGAGGAGTTTTACATTATCACGAAACGGTTCCTGAAAAACTTGCCAAAAGGAGGCCTGCCGCAAGAATTAAAAAAACTGCAAAAGCTCTTGGAAAAAAGGTGGAAATCCTTGAATGTAGAAGGATTAAAAAATATTCTCCTGGCGTTTTGCATGTGGTTGTTGACGCTTGGATTTTTGAGTGAAGCTGCTCTCTTTTTCCGGAAAATAACTTTCAGATATTTCAGGGCTGCTTCTGCATATTAAGGCCGCTTTGAACAGCTTCTGCGAGTTTTTCAGGGCATTGTGAACCAATCATTATTCTTTTTCCTTTTCCTTTTATTTTTTTCTTTATTTTTCTTGTATCAAATTCAAAAAAAACTCCTTGATTACCACATGCAGAATAGATATACCCATACTTTAAGTCCTGTATTCCATTACTATGGTTCCAATATCGATTTTTCAGGAAAGAACCAGAGCTGAAGGAGGAGTTTTCATTTACAAGCCTAAAGTCAAGATACTCCCCGATAGATACAGAGTAGGGGTTTCGGATGGGATCCAAATAATAGGTTTGAATTTCATAATATATTATAGTGTCAAAAGGATATTTTTCGACATGAATCGGAGTAAAACGGATATAAATCCCACTTTCTCTAACCTCGGTAATAAGCCTTAGCTTAGGAGAAACAATTGGCAAAAAAAGTCCAACTAAGATCAGCAGGAATAAGAGCATCCAATCTGGGCCGTTCCCGGTGGGTTTTAGTATTAATTTTTGAAATGTTATATACCACATGAACAAGGCTGGAAGGAATATAAAAAGTTTTATCCATCTAGAATCTACTTTCTGTATTTCTTTAAAAAGTAATTGATCGTTTTCACTTTTCCGCATTCTATTCAAATCCAAGACTATATTAATTTCTGAATAAATTTATCTATTTTTAGAGAAATACAAAGCTAATTCCCTCATTTCAAGGAGGGAATATTAGCCTCTCAACTTAAACCTATTTTCGGAAAATGAGTATAAAAAAAGAAGGGGGGATTTATGAGCTTTAAATGTCAAGCTTTTCCATTTCTTTGAGTAAGACTTTACTGAAATCTGTAAAGTTCTGAATCCCCCCGGTCCAGGCTGCAACCATCATAGCTTCTGTAACTTCGGTCCGGTTTGCTCCGAATTTCTTAAGGCGTTCTAGAATTTTAGCTGCACTTTCCGTGTTGTTATTGGAACAGGCTACAGTAAAGACAAGAAGATGTTTTTCCTTCATAGAAAGCCCAGCTTTTCGTTCCGTCCACACGCTTTTATAAAAACCTGCAAGCCCTTCGGCAAAGCTTTCGTCCATTTCTCCGGCGAATTTGATGGCTCTGGGCAAAAAACCCTTAATTTCCTTGATTTCTTCAACATTCTTTCCCATGATAATCAATATATTATTGAACTGTATAGAATATAATCATATCTTTTAGAAATAGTATAATAAAAATTCTAAAACTTAAA
>JAQUFK010000045.1:7657-12713 GCA_028684695.1 Methanosarcinaceae archaeon
CTAAAACTTAAAAAGTAAAGCTAAAACTTAAAAAGTAAAGCTAAAACTTAAAAAGTGTACTTTAAGGAGTATTGTTTAATTTGATCAGAGATCTTAATAACTAATTTGAAACCCTTAATTATATTAGATTGTTTGGAATTTTCTGCTATTTTAGATTGTTTATAAGTAATTATATATTCTATTTTCTCCCTATTACTCTAAGGGGGATGATATGGAAACCATCAGCTTTTCAAAAGCTTTCAAATATCCTTTCAACCGGCCTATGAGACTTTTCTATATATTATTAATCTTTTTACCAATTATAGGGTGGTTTGCACTCACTGGATATATAGTTAAAATAATCAATGAATTTATTGAAGGAAAATATGAGGAGCTGCCTCAGCTTCAATTTATGGAGGACTTAAAGCTTGGTTTTTTGCTCTTCTTAAAGTCGCTGCCTTTCTTCCTTGTGTATATTATTTTGATAGAAGGAGCTTCTTATCTTAATGAAACTTTTGGGATTATACTAAATCTACTTGGTTCATTTTTTATATTGCCAATTTTGACAATAAATTTTTATCGAAAACAGACTGTGAGCTCGTATTTTGAGTTTGGAATACTCAAATGCGTAACCGAGAACTTCGAAGATTATGTATCAACGTTTATAAAACAATTTGTACTTATATTGATCTTCGCAGTGCTTTCAATTGTTCTTATAGGCATACCTGCTGCATCTTTTACAAGCTATATATTCTTTGCAAACTTCTACGGAAGAAGAGTTCTGGAATAAAAAAGTTAGCGGAATTAGTAAAAACTCCTAAAGCTCTTAAGACCCCGGAGAGATTCCGGGGTCTCTAAAATTCTTTAGGCTTTCATTACCTCAATTCCCAAATCGGCATTAAGGATATAATCAAAATCAATTATCTCATCCCATTTTTGTTGTATAAACATGGACTGGAAGCAGACTCCGATTATTTTTCCCTTTTTCTCACTCTTAAGAATTTTATCCGCAAGTTCCTGTGCAGCTTTGGCCTCAACTCCGATTTTGGGCATGGCAAGCCCTCCTAAAAAGACCACCGTGTCAGCTTGGGGGTCAACGGAGCCTCCAAGTTGCATTCCTTCTGTTGTCATGGAAATCGATTTTGCGGCTTCAAAATTCAGGTTTGGAAGAAACGCAAGCTGCTTTTTCCGGACCACAAAACCGAGGAGTTCGGCAAAGGGGGTACAAAATCCGGGCGTACCTACAAAAGTGAGCTTTTCTGAATCTTCTACAAGGCTTTTGAAACTATTGAGCAGGCCGCCTACACCCTGTGAATTTTTTATTATTTGCATGAAGAGTAACCACCTTTTAAAGCCGGGTCTATAGTTTTAAAAGCCCGAAATTTAAATTTGCTTGATCCCAAAAGACTCAAGCAGGATTTCAGGATAAAGGCCTCCGCTTGAAAGGGTCTTTGTGCTCTTCAGATCGTTTACTGTAATCCTTGCAGGAGCGAACATGCCTGCATCAACCTTGAAGAAATCAAAGTTAGCTTCCTTAAATGTTTGGTAGAAAGGCTTTCCGAAATCCGCAGAGGTCGTAGAAGGAGCCTGCTTTACAAATTTCTCAAGTTCGGTAAGTTCTCCTTCAAACTGTACAGTATAGTTAGTCTCTCCACAATAAATTACACAATCATTGGTAGAACCCATGCACTGGACGTTGTTTCCTACGACTGGAGCAATAGGGGCGATTCCGTACCCGCTTTTGATGCAATTAATATCAAAACCTATGGATTCAAGCTTGTGAATTCCGGTCTCAACTACCCTTGCTGAGATTTGAACCGAGCCTGCAACTGAAGCTGTAGGAGCAACAGCTATTGTTACATTTTCAGGGTCCACACTGCAGTGTTTGGCAATATATTCTACAACCTTTTCATCCGGAATTTTGTCAGCTTCCAGGACCAGAACTGCAGCCTCAAAATCATCTTCATAACCGATTTCCTCATAAAGTTCTTTGGGCTTAAGTCCAAGCGCTCGAGCAGGGCCTGAGCCCATTCCGAAAAAGTCACCAACAGCAACTCTCCAGCCCGCATACTGAGAAGCCATGCAGGCAAGAAGGGGATTGTCTGAAGAAACCTGAATTGCAGGCCAGTTCAAACCTTTGAGATTGAATGTGCTGTAGTTTAGATCCGCCAAATCCGCCAGACAAAGCCTTGCAAGGTACATTCCAGCTTCGTATCCTCCTTCAGCCTTAACCCCGCAATCAAGGATCGTAGCTCCGTTTTCAAGCTTTATGACTTCCGCTTTTATATCTTCGATCCAGTCAAGCATTTCTTCAACGATATATGTGCCCATTTCGTTAACGCTAATCAAAATATCACCAGCTTTTAATTTCCTAAATAAATTCCATACTATTAATAGGGATTTTCAAATTCCTTTCTTAAATTAATTACATTTGATAAGTAGAAATCCGATATATAAATACTGTCCTAATATTTTATTTATATAATATAAATGCGATCATTCTTGCGAACTTTCGCTTCCACAAAAAGCCCGGCTTCTTCTCCCTTTTTAACCGCTTCAAGCTTTTTTCCTTCTCTCATAAGAGACTTCACTTTCTGCCTTAAATAGGTTGTACTGCCTTCGATTATGAGCTCATCTCCGAGTTTGAGTCCCCGCTCAAGGAGCTGAATCGCTGCAGCCTGCTTTTTTGGATAATAATTCCTAACTACGCCTGCAGCTTTTTTCGTCTGTTTTGCAGCCTTCATATCCAAACTAGGAGCAAAACCTTCAAGCCCAGGAACTCCAAAGTAAAAGCCTGTAGAAAAACCTCTGTTATAGACAGAGGCAAGTTCCTTTTTCCAGCTTTTTGCCTTTTCAGCAGAATAATTTCCCTCCCAGAAAGCTTCAATTGCTTCCCTATAGCAACGGGCAACAGTCTCAAGGTAGACAGGATCTCGCAATCTTCCTTCAACCTTAAATGAATCGATTCCCGCCTCAATCAATTCCGGGATATATTCAATCATACAAAGATCCTTTGCACTCAGGAGATATTTGCCTCGGCTTTCGGCTACGATTCCGTTTTCGCCGGAAAGAGTCCACTCCCAGCGACAAGGTTGGGTGCATTCTCCACAGTTTCCGGATTTGCCAAGCACATAGGCCGAAAGGTGGCAACGGCCCGAAATTGCCATGCACATGGCTCCATGAACAAAGGCTTCAATTTCGATTTTACTCTGCTTTTTTATTTCTTTAAGCTCGGCAAGGGAAAGTTCTCTTGAAAGCACTATCCGCTTTGCCCCAAGCTGCCTGTAAAATTCAGCACTTTCGTGATTTGTAACGTTTGCCTGAGTGGAAATATGAACACAAAGTCCAGCCTGTTTAGCCCTGAGAATAACTGCAGGATCCCAGGCGATTATAGCGTCAACTCTTGCCTTTTTAGCTGCTTCGATTATTTTCGATGCCTCGTTTAGCTTATTTTCATTTACTGTGGAATTTACGGTCAGGTAGGCCAAAAGCCCTTTTGCGTGGACTTTTGCAACAAAGGCTCCAAGCTCCTTTAGGGAAATTTCTTTTGCTCGAGCCCGAAGGCTCAGAAGTTCGGTTGAAAAATAAACGGCATCGGCATAAGGAGCACAAGCCTTAAGTCCGGCTTGATTTCGGATGCCCATTATCAATTCGGGTTTTCTTTTTTTCTGCATATAGACTCAAAAATGGTCGGGCTTTCATTTAAAAATATCTTTGTAGAGGTTCCATAAATGAAAAAATCACGAATTTTGAAAATTTCGAAAAACATGAAATGCTACCTCCGAAATCTTTTTATAATATAACTCTATTTTTCCAAATCTCAGGTTCAGCCTGCTAGAAATATCGCTTTAAAATAGAACCGATTCTTAAAAAGATAAAGGGGTCTAATATGGAAAAAGAACTTGAAAAAAGCAAGATGAATGAAAAAGTTATTAATGTTAAGTTTACGAATGAAGTCGAAGAAGTTGAAGCCGATTTCCTAAAATTTAGAGAAGAAATTGGAGAAAAGTAAATTTTCTGTTAAACCTAAGCTTTGAATGGACTTTCTCTGCCCAGTTCTCAGAGGAACCAGATCATACCAGAGGAGCCTGATCTTACAATATTTTCAGCTTGAGACTCTCCATTTTCTGAGTTAAAGCCTTAGGGGGTTTTGGCTCCTGGTTTATAAAAATATCGATATAGGGCACAGAATATATATTTATCCGTATATACAATCCTTTTATACAATTCGTTATTATCGACACAGTTATATCTCTTTATTTTCAATATTTATACGGGTGACATATAATGGGAAACTCATTTAAAAAAATCATGATCACTACCGATGGCTCTGTAAATACGAAAAACTCAATCGAGTCTGGCCTAGAACTCGCCCGTCAAACCGGAGCCTCGGTTTATGCGGCTTATGTTGTTTCAACAGACTTTTATTCTTCCATTGCCACGGATATTGGTTGGGAAACCATGTACGAAAGCCTGAAAAAAGAAGGGCGTACCGCTTTAAAATTTGTGGTAGATGCAGGAAAGGAAGTTGGAGTTCCGGTCGAAGCTATTATGCTTGAAGGGCACCCAGTACCCGAAATCATAAATTTTGCGGAAAAAGAAGGAATGGATCTCGTTATAATGGGCACCCACGGCCGAACAGGCCTTGACAAATTACTGCTCGGAAGTGTCGCAGAAAACGTAGTAAGTCATTGCAAAGTGCCTGTTATGGTGGTCCGCTCGGAAGAAAAAGTAGAATAATAAAATTAGCGGAATAATAGAGTTCTTGCGTTTTGTATAGTTTTTCAATTTTTTTATTTTTATGTATTCAGTTTCAATTTTACAGGCAAAGGCCGGATTTTAAGTCGGCCTTTGACCGATTTTTCTGGAAATATTGCAGCCGGAAATGGAATCCAAGGATTAAGGATTATTTCTTTCTCAGTTCCTTTTTATCTAATTCTTTAATCAAAGCCTTCAAACTTCCATTTTCTTTTTTAGGGCTTCAAGCGTCTTGTCCACAGAATCTTTTTCCCACAATTTCCGAACTCTAGCATTTTTAAGAGCTGGCATTACAGCTTCAAGCCTTTTTTCAACGGCT
>JAQUFK010000046.1 GCA_028684695.1 Methanosarcinaceae archaeon
TTAAAACCTTGACATTCAAGGTTCAAATGTAAGGAATTTCAAAACTTTTGAAATTTTTGGGCATATGGGTTTTTAAAACCTTCGGAAATTACGCAGTTAGATTAAAACAAGGGATATGAAGCAAATAAGGGATATGAGGCCCCAAGAAGGCTTAGATCTAAGCATTTAGATCTGATCTTTTGGAATAACAATTTAATGTCTATCTTAGTTTCTCTTAAAACATCCAGTTCACAATCTTATCGATAAGGTTTCATGTATTTGCTTTTTCCACGCAGGAGCGGAATTTCTGATATGAATAACTCTAAAAAATAACTAAATATACAACTAAAGAAATAACTTGAAAACTCGCTTGCAATTACTAATACTTTTACAGAAGTGAAGTTATATGTTCTCGACTCAAAATACTAATTTGGAAAAACTTTATAAAATCCCCCAGACTTTGGCGGATATCTCCGTAGACATTTTTGGGGGGATTTGCACCAGAAGGAATTTTCTTCACAAAATGAGGTTTACAGGCCAGAAAGGCGAAAATAAAACCCCTTATATGTGCCTTGGTCTGTGCAAACCTGTTGAAGTAGAAGAAAAACTCGTCTATCCATACGTAAGCGGAAATGCTTCTGCAAAATATGTTATACCTCCAGCCAATTTCCATTTCCTGCTTCCCTACAAGTTTTCCAAAGGAAAGGCTAGGGTTCTTTCTCCATCCGAACTGAAATCCGACTATCCTTTGACTTACAAACGGGTGCTGGAATTTAAAAAGGAATTCAATCATAATGATGCTCCTCTCTATTCCGCAGACTACTACAGCGTTCAGGGCAGAAAACTTCTGGAATATCTCGGCACTCCAAAAATTATCGTTAATGAATACTACGGTCTCCAGGCTGCCTTTGATCCGACCGGGCAACAGATCTTTGAAGAAGGCTGTGGCATTGTGCTCAATGATCCCAAAAAATATAACTACGTCACCGCGGTTCTGAACAGTCCTCTTGCAAAACAGCTTCCTGCACTTTGCAGGCTCGAAGAGCTTTACTTCAGCGCTCTTGCGCCCGAAGCTCTGAGGCATTTTCCAATTGTCTTTCCGGAAAATAAAGAGACAGAAAACCTCATCTCTACCCTCTCAGGCTACCTCGGACTCTTGCAAAATCAGAAATATGCAGAAAAAGCTATATTCGGCACATCCTCTCGCTACGATGAGCTTACGGTATTTTATAAAAACCTCACAGACTTCTTGATCATGGATACATACCTTACAAACGACCTTGATCCCGAATTTCTTGAAATTCTCAAAACCCATATTCCTAGCATCGAAGGGTTTGAAGGGTCTTCTAAAAGCGGATATGAAAGAGAGGCTGAGGCCATATACATAAAAGGAGATAAAATCCTGAATGAACTTCGGACTGTCAGGCAAAATATCCTCGAGGCTCCAGATCTTGAAAAATGCAGATTCGGAGGCAGTTTTACAAACGTTTTGAATGGGATTTGCGTGTGCTGAACCAGGGCTTAAACTTAAAAAGCTCTTAAAATCAGCTTATCTTCTTTTCTTTTTTAACCCCTTCTCTCCCTTATATATCCCATATCCTAAGGCCACTTTTCCAGTATAGAATGCAGGCAGTTTGCCTTAAGTTATAAATACCATTTTTGCTCTCTTTTTTATTATGAAACTGAATCCTGAATCCGAAATTCTTGAAACGCTTGCAAAGACCATCCTTGTCGCGGCGCGGACTGCTCCTAAAGGCAAGGGAATTGACGATATTGTGACCGGGCTCCTTACTCCGGCCGAAAAGGCCGAACTTGCTGATAATATGGAAAAATTTGCCAAGCTCAAAGGTTTTAAATTTCTGCTCCGGGACGCTGCAAATGTAAGGGCTGCAGATGCGCTTGTGCTTATAGGGCTAAAAGCTTCTGGAGCCAGTAACCTAGACTGCGGAGCCTGCGGTTTTGCAAGTTGTAAAGAGATGCTGGAATTTAGAAAGGTAGAAAAGGAGTTTAGAGGCCCGCAGTGCATGATTAAGTATGTAGATCTTGGAATTGCCATAGGGGCTGCTGCGGCAAAAGCCAAAGATCTCTGTGTTGATAATCGGGTTATGTATTCAGCAGGGGCTGCAGCCTCTTATTTTAAAATGATCGACGCAGACGTGGCAATGGGCCTTCCCTTAAGTGTTAAAGGAAAAAACCTCTTCTTTGACAGACCGTAAATGAAAAAATATAAAAAGAGAATTCAAACAATCAGGTAGTTGCTTTCTTTTACCTGGACTCTGGTATCGATTCCCAAAATTCCTGCAATCTCGACTCCTTCGCTTCCGATATCTGCAAGCTGCCTGTAAACTTCTTCTCGGGAAAGGTATTTTTCCGTCCTTCTGCCATCGGATTCTTCTACCTTGATTATGATCTCGTCTTTGTTGTTTCCTTTTTCCAGACATTCCTGCAAGATTGTCCCGTACTGTTCAGCAATTATTTTCAGACAGTCAAAGACCTGATTTTCGGCTACAGCGTCTTCTTCATCAAGCATCACTTTTTCAAGAGAATACGCCCTTATGTTTTCCCTGAAGTATGCCCGAATATTTTCTGGAAGCAAAGCCAAGCTATGTTGATCTATCAGGCCTGAGAGTTCCTTATCGGCACTGATTTCCTGAGCTTCGTCATAGATAAAATATCTGGAATCTCCACCTTCGATTTTAAATTTGCGGCTTGCTTTTTTGTTTTCCAGAACAAGCCTCACATTGTCTAAACTGTCACATTCAAGGGAAGTGATAAAAAAATCCGAGAGATCCTGCATTTTTATTTTTTCTTCTTTTCTTATAAGCCCGGTTTTGGTCCAGGTCGGAAGGCTCAGTTTTCCAAACAGTTTTTCAACGGTCAGAACTTCATCAATTAACTCTAGATCATATCGGTATTGCAAACCCGCCATTGCTCCTCGCATCTTAGCGGAAAGGGAATCTCCTTTTGAAAGGATCTCAAAATTCTTTTCGGTCCTGTAAACCCCTGAGATCAGAAATTCACTCAGAGCTTCCAGAATTTTTATTTCATATTTTTGACATTCCTGAACCGAGCCTCTTTTTATTTTAGAGGCTTCGCTTTCAAGAATTTCACATTTCTGTCCAATATGCAGGCTGCAAGTCTCAAGTACCGCCTCAATGCAGGCCCCCAGCTCCTCTGAATTGATTTCTTGTGAGAGTCTCTGAACCTGGGAGTAGAACCGCTCTTCAAAGAGCCTAAGCTCATTGAGTTTCTTCTCCAGAACAAGAAGCATTTCTCTATTTCTATTCTTTATCTCAATTATCGAATTTTCCAAAGGGATTACTTTTGCAATGGTCTTTATGAATACTTTCAGATCTTCAATATAATCCCGCTGCACAGGCAGTTCCGTAGAGTCCTGATACATATATTTCATACAAATACCCCAAATATCTGAAAAACCCTTTCAAAAAACCCTTTTCTATGTTTCGTATCTCCCTTCTAGTTTATAATACTTTAACAAATTCTTCTTGATTATCACAAAGTAAGAGCTGTATTCTAAATATTTTTTTGTTTAGCTTGCTCAAACCCCTAAAGGCAAATCGAAATTGAAAGAAGGTCACGGTAGAATCGAAGATACGAAAGGGCAAAACCAGCCCGCTAATCAATAATAATCAATAGAAATTTAGAGAAGCAATGAAAAAGAAGGGAAGAAAACCCTTCTTAGACCTTTGGCAGATCTTTTTAAAGCAGAACTTTCCTTACCGGATCCAGAATCTCGTTTATGTATTTTGCAGCTGCGTTTTTCAGATCCATTGGATGAAGCTCCTCGGCTGCAAAAGCTTTTTCGAGCTCGGCATAACTTGCGTAGCTGAGATCGCCTCCGAATTTCTCAGGCCGATTGATGACAATTTCTTGGTATCTTGGGAAGATGTGGTAGCGGAAGAGAGCAAGAACTGGATTTTCTGCCGTGTCTCCCATTTTGCAGAAAGCTTTTTTAAATTTCGTTTTAATTTCTTCTGCAGTATCGTCTACGGAAATGTAGTTGTCACTTGAAGAAGCCATCTTTTTCCCGTCGAGTCCAAGAAGGATTGGGGTATGAATGCAAATTGGAGCCTCAAAACCAAGGCTTTTTAGGTTTTCCCGTGCAAGCATGTGGATCTTTCTCTGGTCAATGCCTCCTACAGCCACGTCAACTTCAAGCATTGCGATATCTATAGCCTGCATGAGGGGATAGACCATCTGAGAAACCATAGGGTTATCCATAGCTCTGCCCACTTCATCCATACTCCTTCTGGCTCTGTTAAGAGTCACATCTTTTGAGAGTTTGAGGACGTTGAGCATATACTCGGAACCCAGCTGGTATTCGGACCCGTATACGAAATTCGTTTTCTCTTTGTCCAGCCCAAGGGCAAGGAAACAACGGCGGTTATAATCCGCAATTTTTTTTACTTCTTCAAGAGTGCCCTTCTTGTTCAGGTAAGCGTGCACATCCGCAAGCAGAACCGTGATCTTAAAGCCTGCTTTTTGCAGGTCCATTAATTTGTTTACGGTAAGGACGTGCCCCATGTGGATTTTTCCGCTAGGTTCATACCCCACATAAGCTGTCGGAGCTTCCTTTTTCTGAAGCAGCGCATCTAGCTCTTCTTCGGTTACAATTTCCTGAACATTCCTTTTTATTAGCTCAAGTCTATCCATTTCCTTAACGTTCCTGTCGTTTATAATGTATGAGTGTTTATTCTGTATGGCTGAAAATTGGTTTTAGTCCAATTTTCATGGCTGGCTTTTTGCGAACCTGTATATTTCCGTAATGGAAATCTCGATTTCTATTAATAGGTTTCTGTTTTGTAAATCTTTTTTCTGTTGGACCGGGTTTGGAAAAGTCAGGCTTCAATTTTGAAAAAAGCGGATTCTTTTTGGTAATATTCAAATTCAGTCTTCTACTTCTTTCTTGAATTTATGAAGGACATCTCGGATTATTATAATGTCCGCAGCTGTTATTACCCAGCGGTAGGGAAGGATTACGCCTTTGCTATTCAGGTCAAAAAGTTCCCTGTTTATGTCGGAAACCGCAAGCCCACTGACTTTTCGGCCCTCCACGTCAATCACCAGGTCCTGCAACTTTCCAACATATACCCCGCTGCTAGTGTATACGTTTAAGCCAAAGAGTGATGTTAGTTCTTCCCGCATTATATCCCTGCTTTGTAAATTTATTTGATTTATCTTGCCTATCTATACGAAAAACACACTTATATATTACACGATTCTCCGCTAAGGGAGCTTGCTCTACTGAGCCAGCCTTTGGCTGCCAGAGAGGATTTCTTTTTGAGAGCCCTATCTTTGATAAAGGTATCTTATTTTTAAATTATTTGTGGCTCTTCACACATTTGTATTATTTGATTATATTTGCTTGGGTTTTTGGAAGGCTCCATTTCAAAATAAATATAAGATAGTTTCGGATATTATATAACAATTGTTTTATATATTCTAGCTGTTTAATATATTCTCTATACTTTCTATATCTTTTTATATTGGGGTTTACGCTGCGTTCTATAAATTCTTCTAAGCTTGCAAAGAGCTAAAAATAAGGGTTTGTAGTTTGCCAACAATTATTTAGGGGACCATCTCTAAAAGGCTCAGACATGATCCCCGAAACTTTCTATGATATTATCGTGGTAGGAGCAGGTCCTGCAGGCTCGACTGCAGCCTTCTACGCTGCCAGAGCCGGAGCTTCAGTGCTTTTAATTGAGAAAAAACAAGAAATAGGAACTCCCATTCAATGTGCGGGGTTCCTGCCGGATGCAGCCGAAATTCGGGCGCTTCTTCCTTCCGCAGAACTTCCAGAAACCTTAGAGAAGTATCCGGCTGCTTGCAGCCTCCGCAGGATTAAAACCCAGCGCATAATTCCTCCTTCCGGAAAACAAAAGGAATTTCCTGTGCAAGGCACCGTCCTTGACCGTCGCAGGTATGATCAATTTTTGGCCGAGCAGGCTGTTTTGGCTGGAGCCAAACTTATGGTTAAAACAAAAGTTCTTTCCCTTAAAAAAACGACCCTTGAAACCTCGGGAGCTTTTGGAAAACATAGGATAAGCGCAAAAGCTATAATCGGAGCTGATGGGCCGAATTCTCTGGTTGCAAAGGCAAAGGGCCTTCGCTGGAACCCAGACTCAAAAGAAACTTCAATTGCGCTAGAGTACCAGGTAAGAAACGTCAAAATTGATCCGGATGCTCTTGAGATGTATTTTGGAAAAGAGTTTGTTCCTGGAGGTTATGCTTGGATTTTTCCGGAAGGAGAAACTCGAGCCAATATAGGAGTTGGGCTCAGACCCGGCATGGCCGAAAAAGGAGTTTCTGCAAGGACGTATCTCCATCGATTCATGCAAGAGCATCCCTTAGCCTCCCTCAAGCTAAAAAATGCCTCAATCCTGAATGTTATTGCTGGGATTTTACCGGTCAACGGAGCTCCGGAAAAGACTGCAACTTCCGATGCTCTGATCGTAGGAGATGCCGCAGGCCATATAATAGCGACAAACGGAGGGGGGATCCCTCCTGCTCTGATCGCAGGAAAAATCGCAGGCGAAACTGCTGCAGAATTCGTAAAAGGAAAAACCCCGCTTGAAGCCTATGACGCGCGCTGGAGAGCTCAAATGGGCGCAGCCCTTAAAACCTCGGTCCAGGCAAGGCAGCTTGCAGACGGAATTATGAAATCTGACCTGCTGATGAATGCGGCATTTAAGTTGATTTCTCCGGAGCAGATGAAGGGCATGCAATGCGGAAAAATGCCAACTCCTGTAAGATTAGGGCTTCAAGCTCTTAATCGAAAAAAATAAAAAAGAATAAGAGTCCCGGATTTTTCCGGGTTTTTTGATTTTACATAATTCTTAGCTTTTTAGGCTGATAGAGTTTTTTCTTGAAACTTACCTTATTTTTGAGCCCGGCCCGAGGTCTTTATCTGGCATGAGGGCTGCAGTAAGAGCTCCGTCTTCAGCTGCAAGCATCATGCCATTTGACTTAACGCCGCAGAGCTTGACAGGTTTTAGATTAGCAAGCACAATAATTTGCTTTCCAAGCATTTCCTCAGGCTCGTAATAAGGCGCCATTCCTGCTACAATCTGCCTAGGTTCAGGCTCGCCTATATCAACTTCAAGTCTGAGCAGTTTTCGGGATTTTTTAATCTTTTCCGCAACAAGGATTTTTCCAACCCTTATGTCAAGTTTTGCAAAATCCTCATAATCGATTTGAGAAAGGCCCTCTTCTAAATTTTCTTCTAGCTTTTCGTCTGTATTCTTTTCTGCCTGAGTTTTTGTCCTCTCTTTTGAGAGTTTTCCTTCGGATTTAGTCACTTCTTTCACCTGTTTTTTATTTCCTTTTTTCGCATCCCTTTTTTCAACAGCCTCTTTGATCCTTTGGGTAAAGATTGCTTCCATCTCTTCAATCTTTTCATTTTCGAGTTTTGTGAAAAGGATCTTTGGCTTTGCCATAGGAGTTTCAGACTTTAAGGGAACAAGGGCTTCTTTGTATTCGGCTTCGTGAACACTGCCTTGAAGTCCCAGCCCTTTCCAGGCTTCTTCCATGCTGCCCGGAGTAACGGGCTCAAAGAGAAGAGCCAGGGCTTTTCCGAGCTGAAGGCAGTTATAGAGCACCTGCCCACAGGCTTCTTTGTCTTCTTTTATGAGCTTCCAGGGCTCATGAGCCTGGAAATAGCTGTTTCCGTAGGAAGCAAGAGCCATGGCCATATCTACCCCTTTTTTAAACTCATAGTCCTCCATTGCAGCTTTTACTCCTTTAATAGCCTTTTTGATCTCTTCCTTTATTTCAGGCTCGATTTTCCCTGTCGGAATTTTGCCGTAGTTTTTAAAGGCAAAAAGCATGCTCCTGTAAAGGAAATTTCCGAGTCCGGCAACAAGCTCAGTATTGATCTTTTCCTGAAGCACACGCCAAGAGAAGTTGAGCTCTTTTGTATGAGAGGTATAGCTTGCCAAGTAGTAGCGCAGAAGGTCTGGATGGAAACCTTGATCAAGGTAATCTTCCTCAGCCCAAACCACGTATCCTCGGGATTTTGAAAAGGTCTTGTCATCGATTTTGACCATGCCTGAAGCCACTATGGCTTTGGGGCTTGAATAATCAGCTCCTTTGAGCATAGCAGGCCAGAAGATACAGTGGTGATAGGCAATATCTCCTCCAATAAAGTGGACAATTTCCCCCTCTCCCTTCCAGAATTTTTCCCAAGATTGCCCTGTTTTTGCGGCCCACTCTTCGGTAAAAGCTATGTAGCCTATAGGAGCATCCACCCAGACATAAACCACCAGCGCTTCATGGCCCGGAAACTTTACTCCCCATTCCAGATTCCGGGTGATGCACCAATCAGAGAGCCCCTGTTTTACCCAGCCAAGCGCATAGTTTCTAGCGTTTGCAGTGCCTCCAAGCTCTTTTGAGAGATAGGTTTTAAGATAGTCGCTGAATTCGGAGAGTTTGAAAAAAAAGTGTTCCTGTTTTCGATATTCAGCAGGCCCTCCACAAAGAGTACAGACAGGGTTTGAAAGTTCTCCGGGTTCAAGGTGTTTGCCGCAACCTTGATCGCATTCGTCCCCTCTTGCGGCTTCCCCACAGTGAGGACAGGTTCCCTCTACATAGCGATCTGGAAGGAAACGATTGCATCTGGGGCAGTAGGCGATTTCGATGATTTTGGGATAAACATAGTCTTTTTCAATTAGCCTGTTGACTATCTGCTTGGTTCTGTCATGGTTTTCTTTATCGTCTGTAGTCCCAAAAGCATCAAAGTTGATTTCCAGCCGTTTAAATAAGTTCTTAAAATGGGCATGATACTCTTCTACGAGTTCTCCTGGAGTGATTCCAAGCTGTTCAGCGTTTACTACAATAGGAGTTCCATGGGTATCTGAGCCGCAGACAAAGATGGCTTTCCTCCCAACTTTTTTAAGAGCGCGGACGTAAATGTCGGCAGGAACATAGGTTCTGAGGTGTCCCACATGGGCTTTTCCATTGGCGTAAGGAAGCCCACAGGTCACCAATACGGGTTTATCGGATAAGTCTGACATTTTGATCTCCATGAATTGTTCTTGAATATATCTACTTCTTGGAAGGCTACAATTTTAAAATATATTTCGCTTCCCGGTTTTAGAGCCAGAGGATTTGAAGAAATAGGTTACAATCTTATATATAAAGGGAGCTTTTTAAGAATGAGTGAAAATCCTTTAAATAATGGCTTTATACATTTTATACTGCAAATCCCTGAAAAACTTTCTTTGAGGAAATCTTTTTTCGAAAAGAACTCCTATTATTTCCGGCCAATGAATCGCATGCTTTTGAAATAAAAGGAACTCGGGGTAGATATAAGTAATTAAGGCGCCTCCCCTTATGGGATAAATCATGTGGTCCGGTGAAAATGAATCCAGAAAATTCCGATTCTGAAAATGAAAATAATAATGAAGAACCTCTGGCCAGTCCGGCTTCTGATTCCGATACCTCGGAGGTTTCCACATCAAAATCCGCAGCTTCAAACTCTGAAAATGAGCTTGAAGCTGAATCGGATTTCGGATTAAAGAAAGGAGTTGAACCGGAGAACAGTTCTGAATCTAAAAAGTTTCCTGAATCCGAAAAGCGGGCCGATACTCCGATTTATTCAAATGTTGAAATGAGTGCAGAACCCGTAAACCCTGCAGAAAAAACAGCCTATCCAAACCCAGGCAAACTTTCTTCTGAAATTCCAGTTTCAGGAACCCCTGGAGCAGGCAGGCCCGAAACCCCTGGAGCTAGAACTCCGAAAAAAAAGAAGCGAAATCACCTTTCCTACATAGCTCTAGTCTTTGGCCTCCTCTTGATTGTAGGTTTTAGTATTCTGGCCATTTTTTCTGGGCTGGGCTTTGGAACTGATCTTGGATCTTCGGACAGAGTGGCTGTGATTTACGTCCAAGGTACAATGCTTACAGGCAATATTCCTTCAGGCTTTGGCTATGCGACTTCAGAAGAAATTTCCGAAAAACTCCGAGAGGCTCTTGAAGACGAGCAGGTAAAGGCAAT
Source organism: Methanosarcinaceae archaeon (assembly GCA_028684695.1). Lineage (GTDB taxonomy): Archaea > Halobacteriota > Methanosarcinia > Methanosarcinales > Methanosarcinaceae > JAQVBP01. The sequence continues at coordinate 9,994 of JAQUFK010000046.1, forward strand.
CGTGCTTCGAATAAACAGTGGAGGAGGCTCTCCCGCAGCAGCTCAGGAAATCATACAGGAAATAAGAAAAGTCCAGGCTGAAGGAATTCCGGTTGTAGTCTCCATGGGAGACGTTGCAGCCAGTGCAGCCTATTATATTGCGGCTCCGTCCGACTATATCATGGCCAGTCCCTCAACAACGACCGGGTCTATAGGAGTTATCTGGGTCTTTCAGAACATGTCTGCTTTTTATGAAGAAGAAGGAGTTGACTTCTATATCGCAAAATCAGGAAAATTCAAGGATATGGGAGGTTCCTGGCGAGGGCTTACGGAAGAGGAAAAAGAGTACGCTGACCTTGTAATTCTGGAAACCTATAATGATTTTATTGATGGGGTTGCAGAAGGGCGCAATCTAAGCAAAAGCGATGTCAAATCCCTTGCAGATGGGAGGGTATATACCGGGATCAGGGCAAAAGAACTCGGACTTGTAGACGGGTTTGGAAACCTCTATGATGCAATTGACAAAGCTGCCGAGCTTGCAGAGCTTGAAGAGGAGCCAAGGGTCGTATATATGAATAGAGCTTCCTTATCAAGGCTGCTCTTAGGCTCGGAAAGCAAAGGGGCTTTTCAATCGGTAAATCAGCTTGCAAAGTATTATGAAGAAAGTCCATACGGAAAAATATTGGCCTGATTTTTTAGTTTTTAGGCCTTTTGTTTTTTCTTTATTATGTAATTTATATTTTTACTTTCTTTTTCCTTTTTCTTAAGATTCCGGCTTTTCCCCATTGGTTTTTCTACAGAGTTTATCCAGAAGTAAAATATTATCAAGGAGCAAGGAGCAGCTCCAACCAAGAGGAATAGCCCAGGCTGGTTTTCCAGTTGATTTGTCCACCTGTTCGGGAAGCAGACCCGCACTGGTCGTCCCTGCAAGAGCCCATTTAAGGAACTTGATTCCTTGCTCGGTAAACCTTTTTCTAGTCTTAGCATGTGGATCTAGCCCTCCCTCATACGGCAGCTCAAGCGCAAGAGCAAACAGAGCTTCCGAAAGCCAGAGCGTGGTTACAATCCAGGGGTTTCCGTTTATATATTGGTCGTTCTCATAACGCCTTATCCCATAATAATCATTTACTGGGCTTGACAACTTTTTCTGAATATTTTCTATAGTAAACAGGATCATATCTCTCTCTAAAGGATCTTTTGGAGAGAGCATCCCAAAAGGGATATAGGTTCCTATACTGCTTGCATCAAGGGTTTTATCCAGCCTGTCATTTATAATCCCTTTGGCAAAATAGCCTTCCTTTAGCCAGAAGCGCTCAAGGGTAGCCTGCTTTACTAAATTGGCTCTCTTCCTCCAGCGTTTTGCAAGCCCGGATTCCTTATTCTCCTCAGCCAGATGAGCCGCTCCCATAAGGCCTGCATAAACTGCAGCATTGGTATAGGTAAAAGTTCCGTAATAGGTTTCCCAAAGGTCCATGCAGCTTTCATGCAGGCCGGACTTACTTCTTTTCATAAGGTATTCAGCTCCCCTGAGCACTGAGATCCAGACTTCTTCTAGAAAATCTACTTTTTTCAGACCTTCGAGGATCCGATAGTAGACATCCATTGCATAAAGGGTCGAGCCAGTCTCGTCAATTTGAGTGGAATATTCAAAATTACCCCAGGAAGGCGCAGTGCTTCCATCGAGCCAGTAGCGTTGAAACCAAGAGCCATCTGCCATCTGGGCTCCAATACACCATTTAAAAAATTTTTCACAATATTCGGGATAACCTGAATGTTTGAGCGCGAGCACAAGCTCGGAGGAGTCCCTATTCCAGCAAAATCCGTAGCCTCCGCATTTTTCGAAATTTGAATCAAATTCGGGGGCCGCAACAAAGGAGCCATATTTGTGGTCGTTTAAGAGGTAAAGATTCAAAAGAGCCCGGTTATAGGAATTGAAGAGTTCCTGGCGCAAGGAGCCATAAGCATCCAGCCCTGGCAGTTTCAGGACTTTTTTCTTCGAAAGCCAAACGATCCAAAATTCCCTTGTTTTTTCAAAAAGGTAATCAAGAGACTGTTTTGAAAGTTCTCTTAGCCTTTTATAGAGGAGAGGCCGAGTCGGGGCTGCTCCAAGAAAAATGATAAACTCTTCTGCTTTTCCGGGTTTTATTTCCAGCTCCCAGCCAGCTGCGTTGTTGATATTGCCTATGTCCTCTTTGTTTTTCTGAAGTTTTCCATCTTCCATGTCGTACTTGGAATTTGTCCACCAGATAGTATCCATCGCCTTTCCGACTTGCCATTCCGTAAATTCGGGAAGGGTATAAAGCCCAAGGTAATAATCCTGCCAGTACTGTGCAATTAGGCGGGCTTCGGAATCACAGAACCCAGAATTCTTTTTTGAAGTTTCTCCCACATTGAAATTCGAATAATAATAGAATTTGCCTGAAACCCCGTTTTGGGCTTGAAGCTTGAATCTGCGGATCAGAACTGGAACTTCAGGGTGCACCATATCTATAATGGAAATTCGAATTCCGGAGGCATGATATAGTTTTGTGGAGACAATGTTTGTATCTTCTATATAACTCTGGGTGGCATTCCATTCATTGCTGTTTGTCCAGAGGAGTTTTTCTCCGGTATGAATGCAGGCCAGAGATTCTTCGACATGCTGGGCATGGTCGCGGCGTGGATAAAAAAATCCGAATAGTTCCCCTTTTCGGCCCATGCTTACCAGAACTTCGGAATTTCCAAAAATCACGTTT
>JAQUFK010000202.1 GCA_028684695.1 Methanosarcinaceae archaeon
CGCAAGTCCCGGAAGCACAAATGAGAAAATTTCCGAAGTTTGTGAGGCTCTTCGCATTGAAAACGTAGCCATAAAAACCGAAGGGGATCGGGATGTCAGTCCTTATGTACAGGAGAAGGAAATTGAATGGGTTAAAGTAGGGCTGCCTGAGGAGATGGCTAAAATCCGGGATGATCTGGCCAAAATCGTGACTGACAGGCTTGAAAAAATTAAGGATTTGGGCTTTTCGTTTGCTCGAGGGAAATATGTTTCCAAAAAAGAGTTGCTCAGTCTTCAAAAAAGCCTTCAGGGCGAACTTCGGGAAGGTGGAAATCCAGCCGTTTTTACGGCTCTTTCCCTTGTGGCTGAAGTTATGAAGGTAAATCACGCAGTAGAGCTTGTAGAGACTCAGGGGCTTGAGGCCCTTAAAAAGTATCTGGAAAAACTGGATGCAGAAGCTTCTTCAAAGGGAGCGAGCAAGGCTTCAAGAAGGCTTATGGGAGATCTTTACATGCGAAAAGTGTTGCATTCTCTGAAAATTGCCGAAGCTGAGCATCCCAAACTTGAATGCACGCAGGCCATAGTGGCCGAGCAGCTTGAGGAAAATCCAGATTCGAGAGTGATCGTTTTTACAAATTATAGGGATACGGCTGAGATGGTGGCTAAAGCTCTTGCCGAAGTTTCTGAAATTTTTCCGGTTCGTTTTGTAGGTCAGAGTTCTCGCTATAAGGATAAGGGGCTTTCTCAGAAACAACAGGTAGAAATTATAAAGAAGTTTCGGGAAGGAGAATATAATGTTCTTGTTGCAACCTCTGTTGCAGAAGAGGGGTTGGATATTCCTTCAACGGATCTTGTGCTTTTTTATGAGCCTATCCCTTCGGAGATTCGAAGCATCCAGAGAAAAGGCCGAACCGGAAGGCAGCACAGGGGAAGAGTGGTCGTGTTGCTTACAAAAGGAACACGGGACGAGGCTTATTACTGGAGCAGCAAAAATAAGGAAAAAAGGATGCTGAAAAATATGCAAGGGTTGCAGGAGAGCCTGGCCCCTAAAAAATCAGCAAAATCAGCCTTTTCAGAGCCTGAAATTCTCACTTTTGAGGGCGAGGAGGAAAAGAGGGAAAGCAATGAGAGGGAAAAGGCAATTTTTGGAAGGGTTTCCAGCTCCGAAAAGCAGCGAACTTTAAAAGATTTCAAGTTTTCTTCTAATGAGGGCCAAGGAGGGAAAAAGAGCGCTTCGCGTGACCTTAAGGTGCTTGTGGATCATCGGGAAACCCGAAGTGGAGTTGCAAAAGCTCTGGATAGGCTGGGGCTCCAACTCCGTTTTGCAGCGCTTGAAGTAGGCGATTATGTTGTTAGTGATCGGGTTGCGGTTGAGAGAAAACGTACAGATGATTTTGCAAGTTCCCTTGTGGATGGAAAACGCAACCTTTTTTCCCAGCTTTCGAATCTGGCCCGAGTTTATGGAAAACCTGTTCTTATAATCGAAGGGGATGAACTTTTTACGGCCAGACAGCTTGCCCCTGCAGCCATCCACGGAGCTTTGGCGTCCATTGCGCTTGATTTTGGAATCTCAATTCTTTACTCCAGAGATGAAGAGGAGACGGCCTCTATTTTAAAAGTGCTTGCGAATCGGGAACAGTTTAGGGATAAACGGGAGGTCAATCCCCACGGAAAAAAGGCTGCTGGATCTTTGGCCGAACAGCAAGAGTACCTTGTATCTTCAATTTCAAATATCGGGCCTAAGGCAGCCCGAAACTTACTTTTGCATTTTGGAACCGTGGAAGCTCTTTTGCGGGCGGAGCCTGAGGAGCTTAAAAAAGTAAAGCTGATAGGCCCAAAGACTGCAGCTCGAATCCTAGAAGTTGTAAAATCTCCTTACAAAGGTTAAGCTTGTTTGAGAAAATGAAGCTGAAATAAAAGAATTTGGAGGGGCTTTAAAAGCCCTTTTTAGAAAAAAAGGGATTTTGTTTTACGTTTTTTTCGCAATTACATATTCCTTTTCAATGTGGGAGTAATGCGGGCTGTTTTTTGGTTCCGTGAGGACGCAGAAAAGAAATACGGCCCATCCTATGGGAAACATGAAAAGCAATCCGCAGATCAGGCCCATAAAAGTAAATAGATATGAGACCAAATCACTAAACAAATTTCCCATGCTTCATCACCTCTCAATATAAAGTAGGCTGTTATCCAATATAAAGACTTCTAAAATTTATTTATTAATAATCGTGATAAATTCCTCTTGGCTTGAAGTTTTCAGAAAAAAAGTAAAAAATATAAAGCAATTGAAAATCAGCAATTAAAAGACGAAAACTCTCTTATATTTTCTTCAAACGTTTGAGAAGCAGCAGCCCTGTTTCGATTAGTTCAAAAATTTCCTTAATTCTTCGCGGATCTGTTTCTGCTTGGAGAGAGGCAGAAATGCTCACAAGTTTTCTGAATAGAAGGGCTTCAAGCTCTTTTTTTGAATTTTCGGTCTCCAACGAGCTTTCTAAGTAGGCAGGGCTTTTAACTCTCTTTTGGCTCTTTTGAAAGGATGCTCCAGCTTCCTTTAGGTCTCTTAGTGGTTTAGGAGAAATCTCTGCATTCACTCCGGAATTTCTTGGCTCTGAGGACTTAAAAGAAGCTTTGCGTTCCGAAAACTCCTTTTTTTTGGCAAACCAGGGTTCTTTTTCTTGGAGTTGCTCTGCAGGAGAGTTTCTGGTTTCAATTGAAGGGGCGCTTTGAGGGTTTTGCTCTTCGGGTTTGCTTTCTGCTCTGGGTTTGGGAATTTGGGCTTTTTTGGAAATTTCTTTTTCTTCCGAAACCTTTCTTTCCTCTTCTCTTTTCTCTTCTCCTTCTTCTCTCACGTCGCAAAGGGGACAGATTACCGTTCCCTGATATCGAAATTTCGGGGCTCCACAGTTTTCGCAGTGTTCGGCAAGCATTGTGCCTCCGATTTCCAGAAAACGGGCAATTCGTTTTACTTTTCTATCTTTTTCATAATCCATATCTGAGACCTTCCATGTTGAATCAATTATATCAAAATAAGTAGAACTATTCTTCAGGCCTGTAA
>JAQUFK010000203.1 GCA_028684695.1 Methanosarcinaceae archaeon
CCAATTACATGGGGCTGAGAAATAAAGGAGCTTTTGCTCTGTACGAGAAAGGAAAGCTCAAACTCTTTTCCATTCCCTTTTTGGAAACTAGGCCTTAAAGTGAACTCCAGCTTGGCTAAAGACCAACCGGCTTCATGGATTATCTATATATTAACGTCCTATAAAACTCATCTTTTTTCTGAACGCTCAAGCCCCCTTTTTTGTCTGTAGAGCTCAAGAGCCTTTTGGACTCTTTTTTGGTCAAGCTTTCCGGTCGTTGCGGCCGTTTCAAAGAAGCGGTTTGGAAGGGTTAGGGTTTCAAGAGTATATCCGAATTTTTTCTTAAGGAGATATTTTTTCTGGCTGACTTTTTTTCCAAGTTCTATAAGTTGTTCCGGACTCTTCTGAATTCCAAGAGTTGCAAGCGCCTTTGAGACAATTTCTGGCGTATAAACTCCTCTGGCAAAAAGACAAATTGTAAGGGAATTTAACATACAGCGCAGCTCTTCCTCTTTGATTAACAGGTCTATGATTTCCTCATCCGAAAGCCCTTTTCTAAAAGCTTTCTGATCTGCAGAATAACCTGCATTGTCCAGGTGTGAATGTCGCGCTCCCATGGCAAGTCCAATAAGGTTTCCAAGCCCTGTATGATAACCTGGAATTTCAAGGCCTCCGAGTTGAATTGCAAAAGCTTCACCCCCGTATTTGCAAGACGCATACCCTACCCCCTTTCCCAAAGCAGCATAAAATTCATTAGGAGCTCGAACGATCAATTCAATTGCTTGAAGATAGGGCTCAACGTTTCCCCAAGCCAGCTCAAGGCCCAAGGTTTCCGCCGTCGAAAGCCTTTTTTTATGTTGCATTTCAGTAGCCCAAGCCAGAATGACTCCGGTACTTATAATATCCAAGCCTGCCTTTTCGCAGGCATCGATTAGCTCAAGCACGGCTTTAGGATCTGAAATTCCAAGATTCGAACCAAGGGCATAGATTAGCTCAAAATCATAGGAGACATTGAAGGTCTCATACTCATGGGATTTTGAAAAAGCTTTTTTGAGCATTGCCACATGGATGCAGCCTATGGGACAGCCTGCACAAGAAACCCGTCGGATCAGGTAGTTTTCCGCAAAATGTTCTCCGGAAATTGTTTCAACCCCTTCAAAAGAGCCAGCTTGTAGGTTTCGGGTCGGAAGACCTCTGAGTTCGTTCAAGCTCAGGATGTTTTCGCTTGTCCCGAGGTTATGATATTTTTCCATGAGTTCGGTCTTTACAAGGGTTTTGTATAAGTCTCTGTACAGTTTCCGGTAATTTTTGTGCTCAGGACTTTGGATTTCCTTGTTTCCGGAAATAACAAGAGCTTTTAATTTCTTGGCCCCAAAAACTGCCCCTAAACCAAGTCTTCCAAAATGGCGGTAGGTATCCACGTTTACGCTTGCATATCGGATTCCTTTTTCCCCAGCTCGGCCTATCCGAAGAATACTGCGCCTTCCTGCTCCTTTTTCTCTACTCCTAAGTATTTTTCCCACATCGATTGCTGAGGAAAGCCCCCAGATGGAAGACGCATCTTTAAAAGTGACTTCATCATCATGGATTGCCACGTAAACCGGATATTTGGAAGCTCCTTTGAGGACAATGGTCTCATAGCCTGCATAGCGCATGGACATGCCAAGATGCCCTCCTGCATAGGCTTCTCCTAGTTCTCCATTTAAAGGGGAACGAAAGATTGCAGCAACTTTTGTACAGGTTGGATATACCCCTGTAAGGGGTCCAGTGCTCAAAATTACAGGCATTTCAGGATCAAGGGCTCCGGTTCCTTCCTTGTACTCTTCAAGCATGAGGGTTGTTGCAAGGCCGACTCCTCCAAGGCAGATTTTATAAAGCTCCCGGCGGTCCACAACCTTTGAGCTCTGCTCCGTAAGATCCAGATAAAGGATGTTTCGAAGCCCTGGGATAGGAGCCGAATAAGACATTACTTTTCACTTCCTTTGCTAAAGTCTTTTTTTTCTCTCTTTATTTCTTCTCCTGCTTCATCCACCTCAAGCATTTCAAGCACCTCATGCGGACAGAACTGAATGCAGATACCGCAGTGCCTGCATATAATCGCTTTTTTTTCGGCATCCAGATGAATTGCTCCAACAAGACAGGCTTCCATGCAGTTTCCGCAGCCATTGCATAATTCCTTTCGGACTATAACGCCTCCTCCTTTGCGTTTTTCCAGGGCATTTTGAGGACAAACTCTGGCACAGGGAGGATCGATACAGGCGTGGCAGACAATGGAAACATAAGCACTTTCGATGCCTCCGCTTGTCTGAATATCAATTGCGCTGTTTTTTAGAGAAATAGTAGCGTAGTACGTCCGCGCACAGGCCAGCATGCAGGAATAACACCCAATACAACGGGCCTGATTTGCAATTTTCAGCCTTTTTGCCATAAGCCCCAGACTCCAAAAACCCCTTTAGCAAAAAAATACGTCTCCCCCGTTTATATATTGTTGCGTTAGTCCTTTTTTGGGCTGCTCCAAAGGGTAGAGGAGGAATCTGGCTTTAGATTTTGAATAAATTATTCTTTGCTCAGAGATATTTTCTAAATGATTAGAAAGTATTAAATAGTACTATCTTTATACTAGGATATTGGGTTCCGGTGGTCGGAATGATCCTATATATATTTAATTGCAATATTCAAATTGGAGCTTGAACATGTACCAGAATAGCACAGATATACAGAACGGAAAATTGATCTCCCAACAGCGGAAAACAATTCTTGCTTCATTTACTCTTTTGTTTACTTTCCTGACCTTGCTTTCCTGGGTTTATGGAGGGGCTTAAACCCGGGAAAGGTTTTTAAATCCGGAAGCCATTTTCCGGGGAGCCCGCTTCTTTTTTCCTGTAAGCTCATTTTAGATCTTATTTTGCTTTCTCAGGTTCTTTTGTCATTATAGTATTTTTTATATGTATACATTCTCAATTTTTCTAATTTTCTATTTTTGAAGCTGCAATATCCTTTTCAAATCCTTTGTGAATT
>JAQUFK010000047.1 GCA_028684695.1 Methanosarcinaceae archaeon
CTTATTTTTGTTCAACTGGACCACCGATTTTGCCTTTGCCTTTTTCTTCCTATTTTTTCCTAAAGGCATAGCTTCTGGAATGGAGCTGTTTTTGAAATCTTTCCGGAAAATTTAATTTTTATTTTTCCACCATTTTTCTGCTTTTTTCTTTTTAGATTCTTTTTCCAGGTCTTTTTTTGGGCAACTCCTTTCTTTTTATTTATCTATAACTATTATTAATTATATTCTTTGACCGTTATAACCTTTTTGAGTGGGTTCCTTTGCCTTTCAGGCTCCCTATTTTACAATAATTTTTCCAGGGCTTTCTAGCTCCTCCTTCAGCTTACGAAAGCTTTTAGAAGATCCTGCCTATCAACAATCCCACTTATTTTTTTCCCGTTGACGACAGTTATCCGCCCTATATCATAGTATAAAATCATCCCCACTGCCTTTTCCACGGAATCTTCTTCATTTAAGGTATAGGCAGGCGTTGACATAACCTTTTCAACCCTGGGGCTTTCACTGAGCCTGGGCCCGTGGGAATCTTCAACCCCAATTCTTATAGCCCCTGATTTTAGGATATCTCTGCGCGTTATCATCCCAATAGGTTCTCCTTTTTTTGAAACCACAGGGATTCCTGTATAATCAGAGTCAAGCATTTGGGCCCAGATTGTTGCAACTCTGGCTTCGGGAAGACAGGTCTCAACTTTTTTGCTCATTATTTCCCTGATCGTTTGAGGAGCCTTTTTGGGAAGTTTCATATTTTTCAAAAGATCAACGTTACTCAACACTCCCAGAACCGTTCGATCCGTGGTGGATCTGATCACAGGTGCCCTATTTATTTTGGCCTCTTGTATCAGTTTTGCAGCTTTTTCCACTTCCATCTCCGGAGTAAGTGTTGGGCATTCCCGGGCATAGCCTCGAACCGTTACATTGGATCGGGTTGCTGTAACTCTCAGAATGTCCTGGTCGGTTAACATCCCTATCAATCGGCCTGTTTCATCGGTGACCACCACCCCTCGAAGGTAATGGTCACGCATCAACTGGCGGGCATGGGTTACAAAATCCCCTTCTTTTACACAAATAGGTCCCTCGGACATAATGTCGCTAACTTTCATCTGTTCACCTTTCATTTAATCCATTTTTCAATTTTTTAGGAATTACAGATTCATTCTGGTTTACAGATTCCTATTTATCTCAAAGGTGTTTTTTAAATCCTGATTTAAGACCTCTTTAAAGCATCTCGTTTTAGGATTTATTTTTCCGATCAGTGCTAGTGTTATTTTTTTATTTAGTCGTAGTAGCCCTCGGTATCTCTGCAGCTCGGACATAAAAGTCGACCTTCAAGCATTTTCAGATCTTCAGAATAGTAACCGCAGATTTCACAGATCCCCTGCTTGAAATCCAGGCTGAGTTCTTCATTTGAGAGAAACAGGTTTTCCTGATTCATTTCTATTAGGTTTTTTAAAATGGTGCTAAGGCCCGGGGTCACAGTGAGAATATCCGTATTGGATACGATTCCCACAATGTCTCCCTTTTCCAGAACAGGTAGTCTTTTTATGTCCGATTTTAGCATCAGCTCGGAAGCTTCTATTATGTTTGTGTCGGGTTTTACGGTTACGAGAGGGGAGGAAAGGATTTTCCTTGCGTGTACCAGGCTTGGTTTTTTATCTTTGGTGATGATGTAGCGTACCAGGTCTCTTTCTGTTATTATGCCCACAGCTTTTCAGTCTTTGGTAATTATTACGCTTCCAACATTTTGTCGAACCATTTCCCTGGCAAGGACTGGTATTTCCGTGTTAATTTCTAGCGTAACCACTGTCTTGTTCATTACTTCTGAAACCGAGATTTCAGTCTCAATCTCTTTTCTTTGGATGTCAGTTTCCATTTCCTTCCTACGGTTAATAGCCACTGACTCTCAAACCCCCTGTTTCTTCTTTCATCCAATTACTTTCTCAAGTTCCCCAACCCTTTCAATATTATTTAATTCTTATTTTTTGAATTTTTCAAACCGCAAAGCTGAAAAAGTTTTTCTCTTAAAGTTTCCTAATGTGAACTCTTCGCTAAAGCTAAAAAGTTAGCGAGCTTCCTGCTTCATCCCCCAGAGCAGTCTCTACGAGTCCACAGGCCTTTTCCTCCGTTTTGGCGGTTTTGCTAGGGTTGAGTTTTAAAAGGTTATTATAAAAGGTTGTTATCTTAATGTATACTTTGTTTGCTTTGTTTGGAAAGTGTACTTTTTTGAAAGCTACACTTTTTCTAATTATCTATTAAGTAATTCACACAAGATATTTCAACTGATCCCTTAGTCTTTTGGTATCAAATGTAAAATTGAAATGTGGACACTTTTCTCCCCTGAGCTAAAGCCTCAGGAGTTTTATGCTACCTTCTATAAAGATATAAGGTTCAATGGTACATAATTATAACGGCATTTTCTTTTTCTCCCCTTTCATATAAGAAATATTTTTTCAAACCCCCCCATTTCCACTGGAAACCGTGTAAATCTTTTTTACTAATTTTCTTGAATATTTTCCCTATTTCCTTGTTTTTTCTACATTGCTTTTTAAATTGCTTTACATTCCCTCCATGTTTTCTTTTATCACCCACACCCCTTTATTTCCACTGGAATCTTCTTTATTTTTCTTTAACTCTCTCTTTCTTTGTATTTTATAGAACACAGCGTAAAGCCCCTGAGGCTTTACTCGGAAGGGCGAGTTTACAATATTTATTACACTAATACTAATTTATTCAAATTAAGAAAGGTTTGAAGCTCTCTCCTAATTGAAAAAACAGGGAATCAGAGAATAATTACTCTGCTCCTGTTTCCCACACTCAGTTCTATTTCTTCATTAAGGCCGTATTTGGCGTAAGCGTCTATGATCTGGATCTCGGAATCGATATCTAGTTCTTCTATTGCATAGGCTTGTTCTCCCCAGAGGGTTATTCGGATTTTTCCGGTTTCGTCTTCGATTTCTAGGTTTGCAACCACGCTTCCGGTTCCGTCTTCTCTTTCAAATTCCCTCAGGGCTCCAAGGTCGGATACTTTTCCCTTTACAGAATAACTTTCTCCAAGGATTATATTGGAAATTGGGGTAAACTGTTCCTTATATTCCACACTTTTCTTGCTTTTCCGCATCATTCCCCGGCTTCCAAGGTTCAGCTCAATCTGCTGGTTATAATTGTTTTCCCGAGAATAAGCATGAATGACCTCAACAGTTTCGTCAAAATCGATTTCTTCTAGAAAATCGCTTTTTTCATCCCAAAGAGTTACCCTGATCTTTCCGGTTTCATCTCCTAAAAGGAGATTTCCAACTCTGCCTGGGGTTCCATCTCTTTTTTCAAAAGTCCGGATTTCCGAAAGATCAAGTACCCGGCCTGAAACATTGACGTTTTCCATCCCGTTTGTGATTTCAGCAATAGGAGTCCAGGTCTCCTCATACTCGATTTCCTTTTCACTTTTCCGTATCATTCCCAAGTTTCCTATTTGAAGTTCCACTTTCTGGCTGAAAGCATTTTCCCGCGAGTAGCCATTTATAAGCTCAACTGTCTCTCCATAATTTGTTTCTTTCAGAAACTCGGTTTTTTCATCCCAAAGAGTTACTCTTATATTTCCGGTTTCATCTCCGAGAAGCAGGTTTCCAACCCTTCCTTCGGTTCCATCTTTTCGCTGGAAGGTGCGGATATCCGAAACTTCAAGAACCTTTCCAAGAAGGTTTAGGTCCCCCATTCCGTCTTTTATCTCGCCTATTTTCTGGCTCTCTCCCAAAAGCTCGACTTCTTCTTCACTTTCAGTCAAAACTCCGTTGTTTCCTATATGAACTTCAAGTCCTGAATAACCCTGTTTGACAAAACCGCTAACAAGGAGGTTTTGCTCAGGTTGAAGTTTCTCTTCTTTTATGTAATCGGCCATGTTATCCCAGAGAGTAAGGCGGATTTTTCCGGTTTCATCTCCTACAATAAGGTTTCCAACCCTGCCTATGGTTCCATCGTTTCGGGTAAATTCTTTTGCTTCAAAAACGGTGATAACTTTTGCGACAAAACCGACGTTTCCGCTCTCAGGCGTGATATCTCTAATTTTTACAGGTGTGCGATCCACAAAAGAGACACCAAGCTCGTTTGCAACCATCATTGCGGCCATTTTTTCATCACAGAGCCCTCCCATACTTTCCACTTTTTGTTGAAGCCGTTCTAAGAATTCTTCTTTGCTAATAATACTATTTAGTTTTTCATAAATTGCGTCGATATCTGTCATTGGAGTCCCTTCGAAAGCTTAATTCTAAAAATTTGAAATAAAATTAGATAATATATCTTAAAAGTCTGAAGACCTATTTTGAAGTTAATTGGACCTCTTTTAATGGGGGTTTAGAATTAAATTTAACAATTAAATTTTATTATAATTGCAGCTATTTTCAGTTAATTAGGAGGGCGTAATACTAAAAATTACCGGAGAAGCCTCAAGATCTATACCTCGTTTTTTATATGCCTTTTGGCTGGGGGCTTTATTTGCAGAGCTCTTTAATTTGGTGTTTAAGGGGATTTGGGTTTTTGGGCTTTTGGTCTTTGACAATATATTTATAGTAAGCTTTCCTAGTGGATAACATGATTAGGAAATGCGATGAGCACGGCTATTTTAGAGGCGGAATCTGCCCGCGGTGCCAAAGTCCGGGCAGGTATGTGCTGGATGATACCCGGGAGGAAAAACTCGGACGTTTTGTTTCGGGCGCCCTCAGGCATTTCCCCGATTCGGCCGGAGTGGAAATGGATCCCTGCGGTTGGGTAAGCCTTGAGAATCTTTGTAATATTTTAATGAAAAGGTACAGATGGCTTCGGAAATGGCACCTTTATGCCCTTGTGGAATCCGATGTAAAAGGCAGATATGAAATAAAAGGAGGCAGAATTAGAGCTCGGTATGGGCATTCCGTAAATGTGGATTTGGACTATGAGGAAAGCAATCTACCTTATGTCTATTACGGAGCAAGCCCTGAAGAGCTCGATATGCTGCTTGAAAATGGGATTATTCCGGTCAAGCAGCGCTATGTACACCTGAGTACTTCGTTTGAAAAGGCAAACGAGGTGGCTTCAGTTCATACGGATAATCCGATCATATTGAAAATCGATGCCAGAGCCGTGCAGGAGGAAGGCTTTTCTCTAATGTATGTAAACGACTATATTGTGCTTGCAGAAAAAATTCCGCCTGTGTGTCTAGAGCGAATCTGAATTTTCTTTTAATTGTTTTTTATTAATTACTTTTAATTTTCTTCTATTTTTTAAACTTTTTTTTTCAGGTTTTTTCCTTTTTAAAATGCAGGTTCAAGTAGTTTCAGTCTACCGAAACTTCAAAACCTTTTTCCGTTTTTTTAATCCTGAATTTCACGTCAAGAAATTGCTCTGTAACCCATATATTGGTCTTTGTGTGCTGAGAAAGTTTTCTTACTGTATAGGAGCTCTCCCCTGCAAGGGCCATGTAAGGGATGAGCTGATCGGCCAAATAAACGTCAACTGAGGCTTTTGACTTGAGTTCGGGCAGGATTTCCTTTGCCGCTTTACAGCCTACCTTTTCAGCTAAAAGTCCGGGTTTTCCAAGGGCAGTTCCTCCGAAAAAACCTGTCCAGAGGCTGATTCCACTTCCGGTTGAAAAAAAGTTTGAGCTTTCGCTTTTGATTTTGGAGGAAAACCCGGCTTTAAAAAGACTAGCTTTAGCCGCCTCAGCTTGCCTTTCAGCAACGTGAGAAGGCAGATTTGAGGAATGAGAAATTCCAAAGATTTTCCCCTCTTCTCTTTTTTCTTCTCTTAGAAAGTGAAAGCTTTTTAATTTACAGGGTTTGAAAGTGGCTGTTACAACTCCTCCTCCTTTTGGATAGTACCCTCTTTTCTGTAATTCAAGCTCGCAACCATATCCCATTTTCCGAAGAGCTTTCAGGGTTACTTGCTGCAAGTAATCGATGCTCGGAGCCCAGGCAACGTCTGTACCTCCCCTGATTCTGAGCTGCACTTCTTTTTTTGCAAAAGGCAGAGCTGGCATCAGCCCTTGAAGCAGTAGAGTTATACTGCCTGCGGTTCCTATATCAACCTCCAGATCCCCGCCCTCTATTTCCACTGGAGAAAAGGAGAGCTCCGTAGAACCTAGCATCAGCCCTGAGACTTGGGCCTTGCAAAGCCAAGCTGCGGTTTTGAGGGAGACTAGGTGCTGGGCTTTCAGGCCAGGCTTGGGGCGGTTTTTTCTAATATTATTAATTTCTACGGCTTTTCCCGTAACTGCGGAAAGGGCCACAGCAGTTCTTACAATCTGGCCTCCCCCTTCTCCATAGCTTCCCTCAATCTCGATCATCTTGATCTCCTTTCTCTCCTTTTGTTTTGCTCTTTTTCATTTTTTTATATGCGGCTCTTATAGCATAGCTAAGCGGGTCCACTAAAGGCGATACTGGCGGAGCATAACAGGTTTCCATTTCAAGGAGTTCTTGAATCGTGCTTTTTTTCCTGATTGCAAAGGAAAGAGCATCAATTCTTTCCTTTACTCCTTCCCCTCCCACAAGCTGGGCTCCTACAAGGGCTTCTTCCTGAAAGAGAAGTTTTATAAAAATTTTCTTTTTTCCGGGATAGTAAGTGGCTCGAGTAGAGCCTATTGCTTGCCCTGTAATCAGTTTTATCCCTTCTTTTTTTGCCTGGGCTTCGGTCAGGCCCACTCCCCCAAACTGAAGCCCTGCAGCCACGGCCACCCAGGGTTCAAGTACAGGGCCAAAGGTTGCTCTTTTTCCACAGACGTTATCTGCAAGCACATCAGCCATCCTCCGAGCACTGCTGCCAAGTTGGCTCAGTCGGGCTTCTCCTCCTATAAAATCCCTGACTTCCGCACATTCTCCTCCTGCATAAATATCAGAAAGAAAACGGGTTTTGCCTTTTTCTTGTCTGGCTTTTCCTTGCAGGTACTCATTGACAACAATTCCTCCAGTTTTTCCTATTTCAAGGCCTGCAGCTCTTGCAAGCTCGGTTTCGGGTTTTGTCCCGCTTGCCAAGAGCAAAAGTTCTGTGGAAATTTTCATTTCTTTCTTTTCCCCAATGTAAAGCGCCTTTTTCCTGTGAAAGTCGGTCGGAATTGTCACATTTTTGCTCCTTATAACCTCGATTCCCAAAGTTTCCAGATGTTGTCTGACAAGCTCGGCCATATCACTATCAAGCCTTCTTGAAAGAATATTTTCACTTCGGCTTATTAGCAAGGTTCGGATCCCACGTTTTGCAGCGGCTGCAGCGCATTCGACTCCTATTGCCCCTGCACCAATGACCCCAAAACTTTTGGCTTTTTCTAGGGCTTTTCCTATTCTTCTCCCATCTTCAAGGCTCCGGAGAGTAAATACTCCGTAGGGAAGCACGTTTTTTCCACTCTCTTTTTCTCTTCCCGGAATATATGGAGCACTTCCAGTTGTGATTATTAGTTTATCGAAGGAATAGCTTTTGCCTCCGGCTAGCAGGGTTTTTCTTGCCAAATTGATTTTTCGGACTTCAGTATTCAAAATTAGCTTTATGCCCATTTGCTTGAAAAATTCCGGGGGTCTAACCACCAATTTTTCAAAGCTTGCTATTTCTCCCTCAAACACAAAAGGAAGGCCGCAGTGGCTGTACGCAGTCTTTGAGTCTCTTGAAAGAACTGTAACTTCAAAAGAACTCTGCCTGCGGATCCTTGTAGCAGCAGCCATTCCAGCGGCTCCTCCTCCTATAATTACTACTTTTTTTGCACTGGAATCCTTTCCCATAATTTGTCCTTATTGGTTTTCCGGGCTTATAAGGACTTTTAGTTTTTTGCTGGATTTCTCTTTGTTTATAATACTCAGAGTTTCCGGCGCTCTTTTATTCAGGGTTTATTTTCCAGCTTTGACTTTTTAAATAACCACAAAGTTCTTAAGCGCTGTAAACCTTATTCTTATGAATTTAAACTCTCTGACAAACGGGCATCTGAGCTGCGTCTGGATTTTGATGGCGTAGAGGCTTGTTCTGTCAGTTCACATCCAAAATTACAGTATCATCAATTCACACAGGATCCGGAAAGATCCTTTAGATTTATCGAACACAGCTTTAAAAACAAGCTAATGCAAATTTATTAGAAATATTTATTATCTGATTCACAGCACGTGGCTTCAGAACCCGTGAGTTCAATATTTCATTCAATGCCTAGATCCAATATATTTGGTATATTCAATATAATATGTATATTCAGTATATTAATCACTCAATATATTGGTAATAATAAATTATTCATAATTGTTAATAATTCAAATCAAAAAAGCATTTGAAATCAAGAAAAAATCATCTTAAATAGTAGAAGACAGGCCTGATTGTGCCTGTTTTATTTACAGCTCATCCATATAACTATTTACAGCTTTAACACAATTTCAAAGGTCTTTTAAGATTAACTGGATATGGAGGCCTCAGCCGTTCCAAACTTTTGAAAATACTCCTTTTTTGGGGTTTTCTGAAAAGTTTGGGATTAAAAAGCTTGAGCTTAACATTGAATGATTTGATTGAACTATCTGGCCTTTAACCGCTTTACGGACTTTGAACAAACCGGCAAAAGTCTCTGGCGGGGATAAACTGCGAGAGTAACTTCTCTCAAACAGGGAATTTAGTCTGTACCCTAAAAATAATGTTTCGGGTAGGCCTGTCTAACCTTAGACAAGCTCTGGCCGGAAGGATTTCAAAGGATTCAACTGCCAGCTCAGGTTTGCTAGCCAGGTTTATACATTGCTATAAAGCTTAAAACTCCAGCCTTTCCCAGAATTCTGGCCGATTTCAGGGAATTTAGCGGATTTAGAATGGTTAAAAATTAATAAGGGAGTTCCTACGGGTTTTCTTTAGGGGTTTCCTTTTTGTAATATAGAAAGGGAGGAAGTTTGGTATACTTCTCTTTAAATTTAGCCCCGCGGGCTTTAAAGCTCTTGAGAAACAGTTTGAGCTTTAAGGTTCCCTTAAGTCCGTTTGCATTTCCAGTCTGAGAAGGATGACTTATTTCTACTATTTTTGCATGGCTTTAGTTGTACGGATCTTTGTGAAAAAGTCGGTGTTCCTTTGAATTGTTCGTTGAATTGTTTTTTCGAACCATTCTTCTGGAACATTATGGTGAATTTTTAATAAATCGGAAAAGAGCTTTTTAGAACTCTTTTCGATAGCTTCAAAACTTTGCAAACTTTGCAATAAAACATCATTTATAATAAATATTCATAATTAATCCGAGGAGTATTCACATGCAAAATACGGATACAACAAAATACATTATTCGTTCTAAAATTAATGCTGATGGGGTTATTGAAAGGCCTGATATAGTCGGGGCCATTTTCGGGCAGACCGAGGGTTTGCTTGGCGCGGATCTGGATCTGCGAGACCTGCAAAAAACAGGGAGAATTGGAAGAATTGAAGTTATGGTAACCGCTAAAGGAGGAAAAACCAGAGGCAATATCTTTGTCCCCTCCAGTCTGGACAAGATTGAAACTTCCATTCTTGCAGCTTCTCTTGAAACCATTGATCGAGTCGGGCCCTGCACAGCCAAAATCGAGGTTTTCCAGATCGAAGATGTAAGAGCCGTAAAACGCAAAAAGATTATTGATCGAGCCAAACTTATCTTCACCAAGATGTTTGATGATTCCGTGCCCGAGTCTCAGGAACTAGCCGAAGAAGTCCGGCAGTCAGTCCGAATTGACGAGATGACTTATTATGGCAAGACCCGGATTCCTTGCGGGCCAAATGTCGTAAACTCCGATGCCATTATAATCGTCGAAGGCAGAGCTGATATCTTAACCCTTCTTCGCTACGGCATAAAGAATACCATTTGTGTTGGAGGGACAAATATTCCTCCGGAAGTTGCCGAACTTACAAAGAAAAAAACCGTGACTGCCTTTACGGATGGAGATCGGGGCGGAGAACTCATTATTCGGGAACTTTTGCAAGTTGCAGATATTGATTATGTGGCCCGAGCGCCAGACGGAAAATGCGTAGAAGACCTTGTTCAAAAAGAAATAATCCGTGCCCTGCGCCGCAAAATTCCTGTGGAACAGATTATTGAAAAGTATGGGATAAGGGAAGTTGAAGGCTCAAAAGCAATCCCTTCGGAGCGGGTATCTAGCCGCAAAAAGTTAAGAGGAGCTCCCCCTTTTCATGAAGTTGGAGTCTCTTCGCGGAATACGGAAAAGAAACTCCATAAAAGGATAAAAGTTCACCATCTCCCCAAAAAACCTCGGCCTCAAGCAATGGAAGTTGAAAAAGTTTCCGAATTGCCTTATGCAAAATCCAGATTCGATGTTAAAAGGCCGGCTGGAAAACCGGTTCAGGTTCGGACGGCTCGTCGAGTCCATCCCCCTGTGGAACCTGTGGGGCGGAAAGCTTCCGAAGAAGCTTTAAAAGCCCTTTCTGAAAAACCGGTTTCCTCAGAAGGTGTTAGGTTCAGGCCTCATGCTGAAGCCCTAAAAGGAACACTCAGTGCCAGGATTCTGGATCCTGAAGATAAGGTTATTGAGGAAATTGCGGTTCGGGATCTTGCAAGTAAACTTAAAACTTACAGGGATAACGTAGATAGCGTAGTCTTTGACGGTGTAATTACTCAGAGGCTGGTTGATATTGCCTCCAGCAATGATATTAAAAAACTTGTTGGAGTAAAACTTGGCAATCTGACCAAAATTCCCACAAAGCTTGAGGTTTTAACAGCCAGTATGCTTTAAGCTTTCCTGGCTTTTATTTTCTTATGCAAAAGTTTTTGCCTTCCCTTCCTTATTTCTTTTTTTATTGTGTAGCTTTTTAGGGAGAAACCCACTATTTATCAAATTTTCACACTTTTTTGGCTTTATTCACACTAATTTCCTGAAATCTTCACGATCATTCATTACTATTATATGGAAATCTCTATATTTTTTAACAAGGAAGCTCATTTCCGCGAGCAATTCTTTTATTGGGGTCTGACTAATATTTTATTGATCTTGTAAAATTATAGGTCTGTTCGCTATGCACAAAGAAGAACTTATACAACTGCACACATATATGGCTCAAATGAAGAGGTATTTCGAAAAGCATGGAGTGGTAGACGAATTCGATGAATACAAGGCTTTATCCATAAGCCCTGTGCACATCCATCGAAGCAAAGCCGACCATAAACGTGCTATCTTCATTCTTGGCGGAGAACTTGCGCACCTTATGTCTAAAGAAGACCCCCTTAAAGGCGCAGCTTCTCAGGCCCCCAAGCCTCAGATACACAAAACAATAAGTTCCGCCTTCAAACTGATGGGCCATAACTAAAGCGCCCTGAGAAGGAAGGAATTGTTTTGTTTTTCTGAAAATCCTCTTCCAAATATTTTTTTTTTGAAATTAAAAGGCGGTAGGGGTGCAGGTGCATTTTCATAACCAATCCGTCTTCTCCATCAAGATAATATTTTTTTTCAAGCCAACAAGGAACAAAACCTATAGACCGGTATAATTTTCGGGCTTTTTTATTACTTATTCTAACTTCTAGCCTTGCATATTTAAGGCCGTTTGCCGCAAACAGATCACATATAGCATAAACTAGCTTTGTCCCGGTTCCTCTCCCCCTGTATTCTCTTTTCACCCCAAGGGAAAAAATATGCCCTTCATTTTCTGCCGAACGGTAGCCTACCACAAAGCCTAAGACTTTTCCACTTTTTTCAGCAACAAGAAACCCATCCCCTACGGATTCATAGAAATTCATATAGAGGAGGGGGTTATGTTCCGAAAAAGCTTCAATTTCTATTTCTACGATTTCCTGAAAATCTTCCGGTGAGAAACACCTTATTCCGGGGTTCTCCATATTTGTATTGTATGTCCCTCCCTTTTAATTATCTCTTCGAAAAGGCTTTTGTTTCTTCGGTATTTTCAAAGTTTTTTCACATGCCTTAGTGTTACCGCAACTCCTCTTGTAGCCTTTTCCATCTCGGGCCCACTCATAAGGGCTCTTCCTACGGCAAGGGCTTTTTTCCCGAGCACGATTACTTCATCGTTTGGTCTGATTTCAGGATCAGCAGTAAGAACCCCTGGGGCCAAAATGGAGCCTTTTGGGACAAAGTCCTCAATTCTTACTAAATATTTTCCGCCAGCTATTAGCGGATCTGCACCCTCAAGACTCAGGGCAAAGCTTCCGTACTGCGGGACAAGGGTTGCAAGCTGTTTCTGCTTTGAAAAAAGCTGATATTTCGGAAAACGGCCCTTTACCTTAAGCTCCGGGTTTGCCTCAAAGAGAAGGTTTGAAACCTCTCCGAATTGATAGGCTAAAATTCCCTTTACAAAATCGAGTTTTGCTTTTTCTGCATTTCGGCTTTTTTCTGCTCTGCCTTCAGAAGTACAGAGGCTTTCTATAGTATTTTTCAGCTCTGAAAGGGATTCTCGAGAGGTTGGGCTCCCGCTTGTGGTATAAATAACTTCTATCCCGAGTTTTTCCTCAGCTCGCTTACAAACTTCCTTATAGGCTCCTTCAAGGTGGGCAAA
>JAQUFK010000204.1 GCA_028684695.1 Methanosarcinaceae archaeon
TGTCATAGCTTGCTTTACCCTCAAGCTTTTCAGGCTGGTCTTTTTTTAAGTCCCTGTTTTCAATATCGGATAACTTCATACTGCTCACTCGGGTAAAATAAATGAAATCATAAATGAAAATGAAATTATAAATGCTTTACAAGCGCTTAATAATGATCTAAATTTTCCTTTTGAATTCTCCTTTTTGAAAAATCCTAGCTTCTTAGAAAATTAGGCGCCAAGTGCCCAGGTAATATATGTAAAGAGAAGCACGGAAAGCCCTGAGGCTGCTGTTATCAAGCCAGATACCCTTTTTATATCCCTTATTTCAGTGGGCCTGAACTTTTTCCCAAGTACATAGATCCCAGGTTTTTGAAGGCTGACTCCAAGAGCCCCTGCAGCTGCAGCCATAGGATAGCCAGAATTTGGAGAAGGCGTCTTTGCTCCTTCCTGAAAAGCAGTTTTCAGGCAGGATAGGGGCCGGATTTTTCCTCCCTTTTGCGGAACTGGGGCTACTATGAAGGCTGCAGCTGTTATTATGAAGACTGAAAGCCTTGCGGGTACCCAGTTTAGGACGTCATCACTCTTGGCTGAAAAAAACCCAAGCTCTCTATAAGGTTCATTTTTGTATCCCACCATGGAATCAAGAGTATTTATGGCTTTGTAGCAATAGGCTGCAACAAGCCCGAAATTTCCGAAAAGCGCATAGAAAAAGATCGGGGTTAGAATCCCGTCTACGAAATTTTCAGATACAGATTCAACCACAGCCGAAGCTATCTGAGGTTTTGTAAGGCTTTTTGGATTCCGGCTGACATAGATTGGGAGCAGCTGCTTTGCAGCGTCTAGTTTTCCGCTTTTTAGGTTTTCATAGATCTCTGTAGCCGGAGAGAGTAGACAGCGAATTGCAAAGGTTGCTTTTAGAAAGTAGGCCTCAAGAAAAAGCCCTAAAATTTCTGGAACCTGGGAAAGTCGGGATATGAAAAGTACAAGGTAGGCAAGACTTCCCGAAAAGAATACGCATGTAAGAGCCATTCCTATCCCATAAAGGGTCCTGTGTTTTTCAGGAGCTGCGGCTTTTAGGACGCCTATGAGTTTTCCTATCCAGACTACGGGATGCAAAGCTGCGGGAGGCTCGCCTAAAAAGATGTCGATTGCAACTGCAAGCAGGAGCACCTGAGCAAGGTGCAGGCTTTCCGGATTAAGCATGAATTAAGCTCCTTAATTTTTGCCTTCAAGGAGGGGTTCCATGACTTTTTTCCAGGCGAGTTTAAGGAGTTCTTCTGTCTCTCCATCCTGCATAAGACAATCCAGAATCTGCCTGACTATTTCCTTTTTGTGGACATAATAGCAGTCCACACAGCTCCAGACTTGTTCTCCTCTCGAACTTTTGACCCATTTTCCATCTGTGCGAGGTTCCTTGCAAGGATAAAAGGGACAGAAACAAAAAGTGCAATCTTGCCCCTCAAAATGACAGGGGTAATATTCACAGGTCTGTCTTCCGCCGGATGTGCCTTTTTCGGAAGCTTTTTCTATAACTTGGCGAAGTTCTTCTTTTGAGCGGTCTTGGCCCCATTCGGTGATAACGTCTCCGATTGCGGAAATAAGCCTCTTATTTTCCTCGGCCGGGCGCACCGCAACTCTTATATAAGCTTTGCCAAGGTTTGGAAAAGAGGAACAATCTCTTACCAGAACCCCGTGGCTTGCAAGCCTTTCACTAAGTTCTACGGAATCCATCATGCAGCCGCTTATGTTTACCAAGATATAGTTGACGTTTACCTCTCCGGCTTCAAAGCCTCTTATCCGATCCAGTCTGGCTTTAAGTTTTTTGCCTTCTTCAAGAATGAGGGTTCTAGCCTCCCTTAAATAGGGGTTTTGAGTTCCCCCTTCTAGATTCAGAAAAGTTGTACCCATTGTATTTGCAAGGGCTCCTAGATTCCAAGAAAGCCGGGCTTTATCAAGCGCTTTTGCCATTTCAGAGGATGCGATTCCAAAGCCCATCCGGACTCCGGGCATATAAAAGGCTTTGGTAAGGGAGCGCATTACAAAGACATAATTGCTTTTTGTGGCCAGATCCGCAACAGTTTGAGCCGGGTCCGAAAGGTCGATAAAGGCTTCGTCAACGTAAAGTAGGGTTTTATGAGCCTCACAACGCTTTGCAAGTTTTTCGACTTTTTCCCGCAAAAGCAGTTTTCCGGTAGGGTTATTGGGGTTGCAGAGAAAGAGTATTTTTGCTCTCTCAAGCATTTCATCCGAAACAGCCTCAAGAGTTTCCACGTCCGGCTGGAGTATTTTAGCTCCTAAGATCCGGCATTGCACTTCGTATTCTCCAAAGGTAGGAGCCGGAATTATGACCTCGTCTCCTTTTTCCAGCATGCATTCTACAACAAGCCTGATTATTTCGGTAGATCCATTTCCTGGAATGATATTTTCGGCAGAGACCTCCCCTTTTCCTACAAATCCGGCTGCAGCTTTCCTGTATTCCAGGTAACGATTGTCCGGGTATTCTCTAAGTTTATATAGAGTTTTCTGAAGTATGGTATCAAGGTCAAGCCCGCTTTTCGGGTACTCAAAGGGGCTTCCAAGAGGGTTATAGTTAGCACTGAAGTCCAGAATCTCCGCTTCCGGAATTCCGTACTTTTCTGAAGTTTCCTGAATCAATCCTCCGTGCCTGCAGGATTTCAGGTTTACCAGATGTTCCCTTAAAGGTATAGTTTGCTCTGACACGTTAGATCCCAACTATTCAAAGCCAGTATGGTATATTAAGTTGTTTATTATTCTTCTCCAATTAAAGGTGTTTTTATTTGCTTTAGCGCTGTTTGATCTCGAAAAAAATGAGTTTTGGAATCCATTCTACTTTATTATTAATTCGGAATATATAATATCAGTTTTACGAAGGGAAGAGTATTTGGAGAAGAATTTTGCAGCAGGCTTGGAAAATTGAAGAGAAATAATCCTTGGAAAGATCGAAAAAGTAAAATAGCTTGCTTTTA
>JAQUFK010000205.1 GCA_028684695.1 Methanosarcinaceae archaeon
TCCAGAGCCTGGCCGAACCGAAAGGACATTTCCCGAAGTCACCACATCAAAAAGGCCACCTCGCGTCTCAAACTCTCTCATTTTTAGAGGAGCAGGCTCTTTATTTACGGCTTCAAAAGAAAAAGCAAGCTTTTCAAGCTCCGCTTCCTTAAGAAGAGAAACCCTGACCTTTCCCAAAAACTCTAGAGACGGAACTCCCCGAAACATGCGTACGCTTGCAGCTTCAAACCGGATCGTGCATCCAATATCTACTCCGGGCAACTCAATCCAGGAAGTAAAGGGAAGCCTTGCAGTCTCGTCTGCAAGCACCCCACTGAGTACAAAAGTCTTTTGGCCTCTTGCAAAAACCTCCCTACGGAAAAGCTTGAGGACAGCAGCTTTTCCACTGACCAAAAGATCCAGAGCACTGATCTCTTTTAGTTTTTTAGGGGTACTTTTTGCAAGTTCCTCAAAAGAAGGCAAAACTTCATCGGGCAGACCCGAAAGGAAAGAATGTTCCTTGATCGAAAGCCTGACTCTGTTTTTCCAGACCCTGGTATAGGCAGGCTTTATGTCAAGCACGGCTCCTACTTGAACAGGAAGTTTCTGCCAAGAAGAAAAAGGAACAGCACCCGTTTCATCCGCAAGCACCCCGGTATAAAGGGTCGAAGAACTCTTCTTTGAAGCTTTTTCGACCGGCCGGAGAGTTTTTTCGGAAAGCTCTAGGATCCGCCCTACGATTTCAAAATTTTTCAGGTTTGGGGCGAGATCTTTTACCTTTAATTTTTTTTTCTGACTTTGCAAACCTCCCCCGAACTTTCGGAGCAGGCTCTGTTTTGCAACTTCAGGCGGCACCCGAAAAGCAAGGAGTTTTTCAAACTCTGCTCGAAGTTTTGCCGCGTCGAGATTACCAAGCGCCCTGGTTAACTCCTCAAGGTGGGGCGCACTTTTTTCGTCCATATTCAAGCCTCCGTATGGGACTGTTTTTAATTAAGCTTAACTTGAAATGCTAGGTCGCAGAATAAACCTGCAAAGCGCATTCAATTCCAAAAAGGATGGATCTTATTTAAGCTCTAATATACGGAAGCTATTAGAAATTAATTCTTCTCCGAAGGTTTACTTTAGAAAGTATTATAGCCGAGTCTGAGAAACCTTAATACAATTTGAAGCAAATAAAATATTTTGACTTCAAAGCCTCCGCTTTGCGGCAGCTAAGAAGTCGGAGGGAGAAAGGGAATGGAAAAGGAGGAATTTTGAAATGAGGAATGAAGGGGAGAAAAAAGGGAAAAAAAGAGCTTTTAAAGCTCTATTTTTAATTTTGATTTTAGGATTTGCAGGAGCTGAAGCTTCCGCTAAAACTTTCACTGTCGACTCACTTGGAGAAGGAGACTATAGCAGTATACAAGCTGCAATAGAGGCTGCAAGCCCAGAAGATACGCTTATTGTAAACAGCGGGACTTATACTGAAAACCTGAGAATTAACAAATTACTGAAAATATGGTCTGACTCAAGAAACCCAAAAGATACCCTTATCAGAGCTAAAAACCCGGCTGAACCTGTTATTGTAATCACGGCCGGGGGAGGGATCATAAATGGGTTTGGAATAAGCGGCTCTGAAGAAGTCGGAATTTATCTTGAGGGAGTTGAGGAAAGTAGGATTGAAAATAATGAAATATCAGGAGCAAAAGTAGGGCTCATACTCAAGGCTTCGAGGAAAAATCTGCTTACAAATAACCTGCTTTCTTTAAATGAAAAAGGCCTTTTGCTGGAAAACTCAAAGGAAAATACGATACAGAAAAACGCAATCGCCTATAACTACGAATATGGAATATCCCTCCAAAAAAGCAGCCAGAACCAAATCTACAACAACTATCTAAGAAATACGGAAAATGTAGAGGAAAGGGCTGAAAACCATGAAAATATCTGGGAAATTCCCATCTCAAGAAAAAAGAATGTTATAGGAGGCCCTTTTGTCTCAGGCAATTTCTGGGCCAATCCTGAAGGCACGGGCTTTTCCGAAACCTGTGTGGACGAAGATGGAAACGGGCTCTGCGATAAACAATACGAAATAATGGAAGGGCTCATTGATAAATTCCCGCTCTACCCAAAATATCCTACAGGAGTAAAAAAGCTTGAAGCCAGATTTGAGAAAGAACGCTACGAAGCTGGCTTTGCAGAGCGAGAAAGAATTAAAGCGGAAAAAGGGGAAAGCGAAGCTCCAAAAACCAATGAAAAGAAAGAAGCCAAACCTGAAGCTCCAAGTCCTAAAAGCGAAGCTGAAGAAGAAAAAGAAAATGGAATTCCGGCGCCAGGTAGTATAATGACCCTTGCACTTTTTGGGGCTGTCTATCTTTTGAAACGTAGGAAAAACTAAAGCGGAAAAAATATCAGAAAAAAAAGAACTTAAAAGGGAGCAGGGGAAAAAACCCCTGCCTAAAAAAAGGAAATTGTAGAGAAAAACAGAAAAAAATTATTTGTGGGCAAAGTAAGCTACAACCTCATTTTCATCGACAGCATCGATTCTGCAAAAACCAAATCTCTCGAACTGAACAACCTTGTTAAGCTCGTTTTTGATTCCAGCTTCTCCAATACCTTCAACGCTACCTTCAGGCCCGAGCACTTTTACAGAAATTCCAGAAACCGGAGCCCAGTGAACGATTTTTCCCTTTGCCTTCCGGAGCTGCTCTATTGAATCTCCTACATATTTTGCCTTAAGAGGAGAGAGTGAAACAAGTTCCACATTATAAAGATCTTTTAGACGGAGCACGTTTCCGATTTTCAGAAGCTTCGCATCATCTCCTGCAAGAAGCACCCTCTCCTCAACCGGAATTTCCCTCATACCCCTAGCCTCGTCAGTTGGGTGAAGCGGAGCTTTTGCAATCGTTGGTTCGACCCCTTCAATTTTTAGTTCCACAGGTTCCCGAACAAAGAAGTAGCGATTGGCTACAGGATCCACAAGTTTCCGGTTTTCGGCATAAAGAGACTCCAT
>JAQUFK010000206.1 GCA_028684695.1 Methanosarcinaceae archaeon
CGGCTGCCCTCATTCTCTAATCTGTCTTTGCTGCCTACGCAAGCGCAGCAGACACTGATGAGCAGAAGGTTGTGGATACAGTCGAAATCCGCAGTCAAGTGATAGAAGGCGATAATTATATAGATATTATTGAAAATTCTAGCTTTAGTCTTGGTGAGGATAACAAATATATTGAAATCAACTCAACCAATTTTGCAGGTTTCTATTATGACATTGACGACAATGTTAAACCAGAAAAAATGACATTCTCGCTCGGTGGTAAGAATGCCGATAAATCCACTATTGGTGAAGGCGCTCTTAAGTATGAAATCAAACCTGAAAAAGTCGAGTATGAAGGTTTTGATAACGAAGACTACTATGTTGCAGGTTTCTTCGCAGAGAAATTCGTACCTGTGTTTGAAGAAAATGAACTGCCTACAAATGAGGTCCTTGCAAAACTCCTTGTTGATAATGACGATGCCTACACTCTGAGAACTGGCGAGAAGCTTGAGCTTGGTGCAGGTTATTCTATTGAAGCTAAGCAGGTCGATGTTGACGGTAAGAAGGCCTGGCTCACTTTCCTAAAAGACGACGAAATCGTTGATGACAAGATCATTAACATCCCTACAGAGGCAAATAAGGATGCTGATCCTTGGAATGTTACCCAGGACGTTGCAGATATTGATGATGCCGTAGTTGCAAGGGTCCAGGTTGACGAAGTTTTCCAGGGCGCAGTTGACAGTATTGTCCAGATTGAAGGTCTCTGGTTAATTGACTATGAAAACCCAGTTGAGATTGACACTGGTGATGAGTTTGGTGACTTTGAAGTAAAGGAGGCAAATGTAAATAGGATTCTGCTGAAGAATACGGATGATGACATCACTCTTGACAGAGACTCTGTTGAAGATCTTTATGGCAACCTTAAGTTTAGAGTTGCAGACAATGAGACTCTGAGGTTCTATCCATTCTCTGAGGCAATCATCGGAGACGGAGAAAAGCCAGTAGACGAGCCTGATGATACTGAGGAACCTGTTGACGTTCCAGATGATAACGAAACAGTTTCCCCAGACGAACCAGAACAGCCAATCGAGGAGCCTGAAGAGCCTGCTGGACCAGAAGAGCCTAGCGATGAGCCTGAAGAGCCAGAAGATAATGGTATCCCAGGCTTTGGTTTTGTCTTCGGACTTGCAGGACTTCTTGCTGTAGTCTACCTTGTGAGGAGAAACTAAATTAATTGATTAATTAATTGAGGAAGGGTTCTTTTTACCCTTCTTTTTCCTTTTTTTAGAGCTTTATGTCTGTTTTGCAGGCGGTTACAGATAATTTTAAATTGAATTGAGTTTTTTAGGATTCTATAATTCTATAATTATCAAGGTGAGGCTATGAAAAAAAGCATCTCTTTAATTGCTGTTCTTGCGCTTCTTGCTCTGGCTTTTTCGGGCTGTGTAGGAGAGCAGGCTCAGCAGGAAAATGGAACAACAGAACCTGAATCCCCTGAACTTGAAACCCCGGCAGTTGCTAATCCGGAAACTCCAGAGGATCCCGAGGATAGCGAAACTGTGCTCATGAAAGAAGGGGCTATAAAGGAGCTTCCTTCTAAATTTGCTTATCTTGCAACTCTTCCTGAATCCGTGGATGAGCTTAAAGCCGAGTATAAAGCTGAAAATGTTTCCGGAATCCTTAACGGATCCAAATCCTTATACAAATACTCGAATAAGACGGACTTTTATGTAGACGTTTTGGAATGTGAATCCGGAGAAGCTGCAGATGCGCTTATTCTTGCATACAAATCTTCCTTTAAGCCCTTAAGAGTCGGAGACAGGTTCGTTGAAGAATCCTTTAACGGGCATTTTGCAACAAAAATTACGACTTATATCACAAATGGCGGAGAACAGGTGCCAAGATATACTTACATCTGGAAAAATGAGAACTTCGTCTTTGTAGTTCGGGGAAATACTGAAAATACAGCTCTGACAATGAAACTTGCAGAAGCTACAGGGAAGTGAGAGCACTTCCCTTGATTCTTTTCTTTTTTTAATTTATTTTTATTTATTCTTATTATTTCTTCTTTTTTGCTTCTGTTTTTAAGGAGCCTTCACTTATTAAAAGCACTCCTTTTCCCCCAACGTTAACATCTCCTGTGAATTTGCGATAAACAAGGCCTTCTAGCTCTTCGCAGCCTTCCTCAAAAAATGAGGGCAGAAAATCTGAGACCTTTCCTTTTATTATTACGGTTCCTTTCTTCATCTCGCTTGCAGGCATTGTGGCTGAGCCTTCGATTATGATCGTTCCTCCGTTATTTGAAATTGCAGGCAGAAGCCCTGTATCTCCTTTGACAAGGATTTCTCCTCCGCACATATGCTCTCCCAAATAATCCTTTGTGTTTCCGTTAATTGTAATTTTTCCCCCTTTCATACCACAGGCTTCTCCTCTATAGCCACTACCCACATAATAGCCAGCATTTCCCTTCAAAAGGATTTCTCCTCCTTTCATCTCGCAGCCAAGCCAGCTATCGGCATCTCCGTTAATTGTAATTTTTCCCCCTTCCATGTTCGAGCCGCAGTGCATGTCAACATTTCCATAAATCTCGATTTCTCCGGCTGTCATGCCCTGCCCGATCCGTTTTACTCGGGAGAGATCACCTTTGATTAGGATTTTAGTTTCCTCTGGCTTTGCACATCCTTGCACTTCGACCTTGAAAAAATCCCCGAGCAGCCTTTTTTCGTTTCCGTACCAGACGGAAAGGGCTTTTATTTCCTCTTCGTTTTTCCCTGCAAAAGCGTCAGGGGTCAGGGTTTCAGCTTCGAGAGGGATTTTATTCTTCTTTTTTAATGAAAGGTTTACTCTCTGCATTTAAAAGTCCCCCTTGGTTGTGATTACTACGGGGTTTGGCAGGTATTCATCCTCTACCATATAGTTTGACTTGCTGACGGTATAGTATTTCTTAAACCTAAGTTCAAGATCCTTTTGCATTGCGCTATCAGAT
>JAQUFK010000207.1 GCA_028684695.1 Methanosarcinaceae archaeon
CAAAAGGCTATAAAGGGAAACTTACCCAAATTCTTACATAGTATCTCTTTATTTTTCTTAATTATTTTCTCAATCACGGCAAAGCTGAAAGCCTGGGAGGGCTGAGGACAAATACTTTAATAATAAGGGAATGATTATTCCTTCTAAATTTCAGCTTCAATTTAACTAATAGCTTCAATTTAACTGATAGCTTCAATTTAACTGATAGCTTCAATTTAACAAATATTTACACTTTCAAGCATTTCCATTTAAGGTGAATTTATGACATTAGCAAATCTCAGAACACATTACACAGCCGATATAGTCCCTGAAAAAGTCAAAGACGGTGCAACAGTTACCCTCGCAGGCTGGGTCCATGAGGTCCGAGACCTTGGAGGCATCTGTTTCGTGGTACTTAGGGATCGGGAAGGCCGAGCTCAGGTAACCCTTGTCAAGAAAAAAATCGACAGGGAACTTTTTAAGGCCGCAAGAAAACTTGTGCGTGAGTCCGTAATCTCGGTTACTGGTTCCGTAAAGTTCGAAGAAAAAGCCCCAAACGGCTATGAGCTTATCCCGGAGAAAATCAAGGTCCTTAACCTTGCAGCCTCCCCTCTTCCTATGGATACAACCGGCAAGGTCGAAGCTGAACTTGATACAAGGCTTGACTCTCGCTTTATTGATCTCAGAAGAGCCGAAGCTTTAGCCGTTTTCAAGATCAGGCACCAGGTTTTACAGGCAATCCGGAAATTCTTGGTGGAAAAAGGATTTCTTGAAACTGCAACCCCAAAAATTGTTGCCACAGCAACTGAAGGGGGAACTGCTCTTTTTCCAATCACCTATTTTGATCGGGAAGCCTTTCTTAACCAGAGTCCCCAGCTTTTCAAACAAATCCTCATGTCTGGAGGATTTGACAGGGTCTTTGAAATCGGGCCCATTTTCAGAGCCGAAGAACACGACACCCGAAGGCACCTAAACGAAGCGACCTCGATCGATATAGAGGTTAGCTTTGCTGACCACTTTGATGTCATGGAAATTCTTGAAAATCTGGTTGCTTACACCTACACTCAAGTCCTTGAAAACTGTAAAAGCTCCCTTGAGATTCTGGGCGTGGAACTTAAAGTTCCGCAGACTCCTTTCAAGAAACTTAGCTATGAAGAGGTCCTTGAAATCGTAAACTCTAGATCTGATGAAAAAATGCAGTGGGGAGATGACCTAAGCAGCCAAGCTGAGCATCTCATTGGGCAGTATGTCTTTGAGACCACAGGAGAATCCCACTACTTTATTATCGACTGGCCGACTGAGATAAAACCCTTCTATGCAATGCCCTACGAAGACAAGCCCAAATACTCTAAGTCTTTTGATATGATGCACCGCACTATGGAACTTTCCTCAGGAGCCCAGCGGATTCATCTTCCCGAACTTCTAAAAAGTCGAATCGAATCTCAGGGGATGGACCCCGAAGGCTTTGACTTTTACCTAAAAACTTTCGAGTACGGAATGCCTCCACATGCAGGGTGGGGAATGGGCTGCGAGCGCTTTGTAATGACCATGCTTGGAGCTGAAAATATAAGAGATACCGTCCTTTTCCCAAGAGACAGAAGAAGACTTTCTCCCTGATCTCCTTTCCTTTTTTTAGAAAATTTCCTTTAAATTTTATTATTCATTGATATTATAATGAAAAGGTGAATTTCTATGAAAGAAAGAAACATATCCGGGGAAAACCCAGAAAAAGAGGCTGCAGGAATAGCAGCTGCCGGGCTTGTAAGCTCAGGTATGGTTGTAGGGTTAGGCACAGGCTCGACAGTTGCCTATGCTCTTCAAGAACTCGGAAGGAGAATAAAAGAAGAAGGCCTTGAGTTTTTTGGAGTTGTCACCTCCTATCAATCTGAAATGCTTGCAATCAAGGCCGGTATTCCTCTGACAAGTTTATCGCAGCATCCGATTTTGGATCTGGCAATTGATGGAGCGGATAGGGTTGACTCCAATTTTTATGCAATCAAAGGTGGAGGAGCTGCACATACCAGGGAAAAGCTTGTCTCGATGTCTGCAAAGCGCTTTGTAGTTGTCCTTGATTCTTCAAAATTATCCGAAAAACTTGATCATTACGTGCCTGTAGAAATCCTGCCAATGGCCAGAGAACTTGTAAGCGCAAAGCTAAAAGAACTTGGAGGAAAGCCAAAGCTTAGACTCGCTTCCCGAAAAGATGGGCCTGTAATTACTGATAACGGAAATTTTGTGCTTGATACAGACTTTGGGATTATTGAGGCTCCGGAAGAACTTTCCCTCAAACTTTCTGCAATTCCGGGAGTTGTGGAACATGGAATTTTTTCCAATGTAGATGAAGTTTATATCGGAAAGCAAGATGGAACAGTTAAGATTCTCAAGAAAAAGAAGGCCTGAGCGGAAAGCTCCCTTTTCTGCTTTTGGGTTTCCTGGATTTAGTCCCGGATTCCTTGTTGCTGTAAAAGGCAAGAAGGGAGAGGAATGTATTTATAGAAGTATAATCAGTAATTTTGTGAGATATCGGATTCTCCAGAGTGAGAACTATAAAATAAATTTCAAAGTAACTAAATTGCAGCCTTTTACATACAATACAATATAATAAATATTAACAGAGGAGGCTTAATTTCCATGGCAGGTGGCCAGCCAGTTTTTATCGTAGATCCCAAAAAAGAGCAAACCAAGGGAAAAGATTCACTCAGTATGAATATTGCAGCCGCAAAGGCTGTGGCAAGTATCGTTAAGTCCACACTTGGACCGAGAGGCATGGATAAGATGCTTGTAAACCCGCTTGGGGACATCACCATCACAAATGACGGGGCAACTATCCTAAAGGATATGGACATCGAACACCCTGCTGCCAAGATGGTAGTTGAGGTTGCCGAATCCCTTGAAAATTCCGCAGGAGACGGGACCACTAGTTCCGTAGTCTTTACCGGAGCTTTGCTTGAAAAAGCCGAAGAACTTATTGAAAGAGGTGT
>JAQUFK010000048.1 GCA_028684695.1 Methanosarcinaceae archaeon
TGATGAAGAAGTCAGTGAAGTTCAAGCGTTTGAGAGCGGATATGCTTTTGTTGTAAGTAAAGAAGGATATTTTCTTTCTCACCCTATAAACAAGGATTGGATTGGGAAAAAAAGTCTCTCCGATTTTGAGGATGAAAAAATCAAAAAAGTTGCCAAAGAAATTGAGAAAGGAAGGAGTGGGCATCTTGAAACCCTTGATCCGATTTCTGGAAAAAAGGTTGTGATGTTTTATGAACCTGTAAAAACCGGCAACTTTGCTTTTGTGTTAGTGGTTCCAAAAGAAGAAATGCTTGCAGGAGTGACAGCTCTTCAGAAAAGGCTGCTTATAATCTCTGCAATTTCCATCCTTTTTATGGCAGTTCTTACTTTTATGATTGCCAGGACTATTACAAAGCCTATTGATGAAATCGTCGAAGGCTTCAAAAAAATTGCAGAGGATGTTGTGAATGGGAAACTTGATCTTAGAGCCGATACTGATGTCGAGCTTGATTTTCGGGAAATTCCAAAAGGTCTAAATGAAATCCTTGATTCCGTAATCATTCCAATAAGAGAAACAATGCGGGTAAGTAATGCCTTGGCTTGGGGAGACCTTGAAACTCGAGTGGAAGTAGACGTAAAAGGAGAGTTTCGAGAACTTGGAGATACGCTTGATCGGCTTTCTGAGGCTCTTAATGCGATAATAAACGATTCAAATAGCGTTTTAAAAGCCTTTCGGGAAAACGATTTTGAGCGAGGAATCCAGATTCACGGGCAGGGAGCGTTTAGGATTCTTACAAATGGAATTGAAGATACCCGACGCGCTTTAGGAAGAGTTACTGCGCAGAGAAAAGAAGCTGAAGCGGCCCTTTTAAAGTATGCTCTGGAGCTTGAACATTCCAACGAGCGCTTACAGGAAATGGAGAAAGTAATTAATAATAGTCCGGTAGTGGTTTTTCTCTGGAAATATGAAAAAATGTGGCCTACAGAGTTTGTTTCAGGAAATATCAGCCGTTTTGGATATAGTGTGGAAGACTTTATAACTGGCAAGGTTCTTTTTGGAGAATTAATCCATCCTGAGGATTTAGGAGAAGTCGAAGCCAAACTTGTGCAGAATGTGAAAAGTGGGTCCAAAGAGTATACGTCTACTTATAGGATTCGAACTCGGGATGGAGAAATTCGCTGGATGGATGAAAGAACCTTTATTCAAAGAGATCGTCTTGGAAAAATCCGCTTGCAGGGAATTATCCTGGACATCACTGAACATAAAAAAGCCGAAATGGCGCTTCTGCAAATGGAAGCTATACGGAAAAAGGAAATTCATCATAGAATTAAGAATAATTTGCAGGTTATTTCCACTTTGCTTTATCTGGAAGCTGGAAATTTCAAAGAAGAAAAAGTAATCGAGGCTTTTAAGGAGAGTCAAAATAGAGTAAAGTCCATGGCCTTAATTCATGAAAAACTCTATCAATCAGAGGATATGGTAAGCGTGGATTTTGCTGATTATCTTCA
Organism: Methanosarcinaceae archaeon; assembly: GCA_028684695.1. GTDB lineage: Archaea > Halobacteriota > Methanosarcinia > Methanosarcinales > Methanosarcinaceae > JAQVBP01. Next base: position 1,489 of record JAQUFK010000048.1, read on the forward strand.
GACTTTGGGAAATTATCTGGCTCAGTCCTACACTTTTAGAGGAAAAGATATAAAGCTGAAACTCAATGTGGAAAAAGTCTTTCTGGGAATGGATACGGCAATTCCACTTGGAATTATTATTAATGAGCTGGTTTCAAATGCTTTAAAACACGCTTTTTCGGATAGCCAAAGCGGAGAAGTATCCATTAACCTTTGGAAGGAAGAAAAAGAAAAAGAAACTTTTACGCTTGTGGTCAGAGACAACGGGAAAGGTTTTCCAGAAGGCCTCGATTTTAGGAATATGGATTCTTTGGGACTTCAGCTTGTTACAAACCTTGTGGATCAGATTGACGGAAGCATTGAGCTTGATACAAGGAATGGAACCGAGTTTAAGCTTCGGTTTCAGGAATTAAAGTATAAGGTAAAAGTCTAAATGAAAAAAGTCAGAATCAGGAAAAAGAAACTAATATCAGAGAGTTTAAAAAGAAAAAAAGGACATTTATGAAAGCAACAATAGGTGTGAGAAGAATGGAAAGTGGAAGGATTCTAGTTGTAGAGGATGAACACATTGTAGCAATGGGTATTAAGAAAATGCTAAAAAGCTTGGGCTATAAAGTGACTGGAATCGCCTCCTCAGGAGAAGAGGCTATCAGTAAAGCGGAAAGCACTTTTCCGGATTTGGTGCTGATGGATATTATGTTAAAAGGAAATATTGATGGAATTGAAGCTGCAGAGGCAATTAAAAATATTGCAGATATCCCGATTATTTATCTTACTGCTTATTCGGATGGCAAAGTTCTTGAAAGAGCAAAAAAAACCGGCCCTTATGGTTATATTGTAAAACCCTTTGATGAAAACGATCTTCATAGCAGTATTGAGATGGCTCTTTATCGCTATGGAAATGAAGATAAGCAAAAAATTGAAAAGAAATATTAAAAACACATAGAAGAAGTTTTTGTTTTTAAGCTTTGAATCAAATCCTTTTGATGTCTTTATAATTTTCAACTAGATTGAAATTTCTAAAGGCATGGGTCATTTCTCATACCATGGGGACCTTCCAAATGTCTATGAAAAAACAGGGTAGGTTGGGCTATATATAAACAAGTGTATATAATTGCTTGTAATAGGACAAAACAAATAAAACAAAACCGCAAAAAAGCGGGATGTTTTGGGAATGAATGTGTGATTTGGGAAAACCGTTGGAATTCCTAAAAATATAAAACCCTTTCAGACAGGGAGGGATTCTTTTAACTTGAGCATTATGGGAGATGCCAAAAGTTCAAAAGACCCCTAAATCTGAAATAAAAAAAAAGCGGGAAAAGAGCTTATGTAGGAAATTGAGCCGCTTCTTGTTGGGAAGAAGCGGTTTAATTTGCATAAAACAAAAGCGTAAATCCAAACCGCAATCTGTGCCCTCTTTCAGGTTGGGAGGAGTTTTTTAGCTCCTGAGCATTATGGAGATGCCCAGGCTAAAAAGAAAAGCCTTCCGAACCTGAAAAAGCGGTAGAAAAAATGGGCTCCTTTTCGTTGGGAGAAGGTAGCAAGCTTTGGAAAAAGCATCCTCTATAATTAAACTACCGCAGATAAAAAAAACCGCAACTGTGAAAGGAAGTCAAAGATTGCAGTATTTTGGGTGTTAGCTGCAGTCTTTGGCAATTCCTATATATTGTTTTTATTTCATAGGAAGAGTAAAAGTAAATATGCTTCCTTTTCCTGGTTCGGATTCTACCCAAATTTTTCCTCCGTGCATTTCAACAAAACGTTTTACAAGTGCAAGGCCTAAACCTGCGCCAGCTTGTTCTCTGGACTTGAAATTTTCAAGCTGTATAAATGGCAGAAAGATTTTTTGTAGCTCTTCTGGGGGGATTCCAATTCCTTGGTCTTTTACCGATATTCGGGCTATATCAGAGGAAACGGCTGCGAAAATCCAAACCATTCTGCCTTCTGGAGTAAACTTTAAAGCGTTGCCTGTAAGATTATAAAGAATCTGTTTAAAACGGATTCGATCAGCTTTAATGTTGGCAAATTTAGGGCTAATCTCAGGCTGGATTAAAATATTTTTTAAAGCCGATCTGGGACCAAGTGTTGTTATAACTTCGTTTATCACGTCTGAGAGTGAAAAAATCTCAAGCTCAAGTTCTGTCATTCCAGCTTCAATTTTTGAGATATCAAGAATATCATTAATCAGTTTCAAAAGGTGTTTTCCACTTGCGGAGATATTGGCAGAATATCGAAGCTGCTTTTCATTTAGTGCCCCAAAGTTTTGACTTAAGAGCAGTTCCGAAAAGCCTATCACAGCATTCAGAGGCGTTCGAAGTTCATGGCTCATGGTGGCTAAAAATTCGGTTTTGGCTCGATTAGCAGCTTCAGCGTTTAATTTTGCCTCAAATAAAGCCGCTTCGGTCTTTTTTCTTTGAGTAATATCGTAAAAAAACCCCATCAAACCAAAACTTCTTTCTTTTTTGTCTCTGATAAGATTTGTCGAAAGGTGGACATCAAACGAATTACCATCTTTTTTTCTGGCAAGCAAATCTCCTTCCCAGCGCCCGTTAAAACGCAGAGCTCTATAAGCTTTTCCAGCGTTATCCAGATCCTTCCAAAGGAATTTGCTGTTTTTGCCAAGCACTTCTGTTTCGGATTCATAGCCCCATAACTTAAGAAAAGCCGAGTTTACATAAGTCAGTTTCCCTTTAAGATCCGCAAAAGCTACCCCATTCATTGAAGACTCAACAGCACTATTTTTAATTTGTAAATCTTCTTCAGCTTGTTTGCGCTCGCTTATATCTAGCATAACTCCTACAAGCCCTGCCATTTTGCCTTTTGCATCCGTATATGCAGCTTTACTGAAAAGAAAATCCCGATCCTGGTCGTCTGCACACCTGATTTTTCCTTCGTAAAATTGTGTGCCTCCTTCATGAAGTAGTTTTATGTCTGTTTTTCGATAGGCTGAAGCGAATTTTTCAGGTATTTTCTCCGGAAAATCATAGACTGTATGACCTAGAATCTCTGTTTTTGCTAGCCCTATTATCTGATCTGCAAAAAGTTTGTTACAGCCTTCATACCTTCCCTTTAAATCTTTGAAAAAAACAGGAGCTGGAATGGTATCTAGGAGAGTATTTAAAAAATGCATTTTTTCTCGAACAGCTTGTTCAGCCTCTTTTCGTTTGCGAATATCCCGGCTGACTCCAAGTAAGGCTTTTTTGCCTTCATATTCAATTCTTTGGCAACTAAGCTCAAGAGGCACATGTCTTCCGTTTTTCTGGATAACTTCCACCTCAAAATAGGGATGTTCCCTCTGAAGGATTTCTTTGATTTGCTTTTCGGCGTCATATTTATTTTCTAAAAATTCTATAGGATTTTGCCCAAGGAGTTCAGTCCTACTGTATCCGGTTTGTTCGCAAGCAACCCTATTGACTTCAAAAATTTGCCCTTCCATATCCAAAAGGAAAATCCCGTTGGTTGGATTTTCAAATAGAACTTTGAATTTCTTTTCAGCTTCTTCCCGCTTTATTTCAGGCGCTTTTCCAGCTTTTACGAGTTTGGTTGTATAGAAATTCATTTCCGAAAGGGACTTTTGATTCCGGGTTTTTACAAACAAACAATACTTTGTTTTTGTTTTAAGCCTTAGTTTTTTGGAGCTGAAAAGAACTTCCTTTTTCGTTTTGTTTTCAATTAGGATTTCTGCTTCCAAAAATTCACAGCTTTCTTCCCAAAGCAGAGCAGAAAGCTTTAGGGAAGGGCTAGCTTTTCCCCAAATGTCTAACTCATTAATCTGTTTTCCAATCAGCTTTTCCCGAGAAAGCCCAGTTATAGCAAAAAAAAGTTCGTTTGCAGTTTCAATCAGACCCTCCCCGTTAATTATGCACAAGCCTTCAAGGCTGCTATTAAGAAGCACAGCAGTAAATTCATCTGTGTTCTGAATATCCATAAAGTACACCTTTTTTTAAAAAGAGCCAATATATTTTGAGATTTGGATTTGTTTATATAGGTTATATTAAATATTAAATTAGTTATGTTTAAATGCTTTAGGGGTAAGTCTTAATTTCTTTAGTACATTATCGTCCATATTTTATATATAATTGTTATGTTTGAGGAAAGCTATATGAAAATATACAAAAAAGAAAGGAAAGAAGAAAAAGCGAACAAATAAAAAGAAAAAAGGAAAAAAAAGAAAGGATATCCAAGACTTTGGTCAAGGATATTTTTGAAATATTGTTGTTTCTCTTTCTCTATATACTTGCTTTCACTCATACCTTAAAGCATCGACCGGATTTAGCTCCGATGCATTCTTTGCAGGAATATATCCCGCAATTAATCCAACAATTATGGATACAAGACTTGCTATTAGAGTTCCTTTTATGCTAAGAGCAAACTCAAAGGGAACATTCATTTTAGCTGAAATCAAAAGCAGTATGACCTGCACAACTGCCGTTCCTAAAAGGATTCCAATGATTCCTCCAGTAAGTCCTATAAATGCGGCATTGCAAAGAAAGATTAGGCGGATGTCTTCGTTTCGAGCTCCAATTGCTTTCATGATCCCTATTTCTTTTGTCTTTTCAAGCACTGAGGTAAACATAGTGTTGGCAATTCCAGTTGAACCTACAAGCAGAGAAATGCCTGCGATAAAAGCCAGAAACATTGTAAGGCCATTGATTAATTTTTTAGTTCCTTCTATTGCTTCTTTTGAGGAGCTTACATAGAAATCTTGAGTTCGCTCATCAACTTTTCGAGAACGTCTCAGTTGTTCTTCAATTTCCTCAAGTGTGGCATCATAGTCGGCATTCTCATAAAGTTTTATATCGATATAATCATAGACATCGTAATCTCTTTCATAGAAATTATCGCTCTCCTTCAGTTTGGCATCCTCAATTTCGAAAACTTGATCATAAGGCGTGAAAACACTAGCTCCAAAAGAGCCGGTTAAGCCTCCTAAAAGCCCTCCATCTTTTGCTAAAATTCCGACAACTCGAAAAGATTTGCCATTTAGGAGAATCATCTGGTTTAGCCGGATATCCCTTTCTAAGGCTTCTTCATGGGCAAGTTCTTCGGATATAACTACAACAGCTCGCCCCAGGTCATCAGGGCGGAGCATCCGGCCTTCTCCAACTTTTTTTGTTGTTATTTCGGGCCAGACTCCAGGATCTATACCTTCTACGTAAACCCAGATTTCTTTGCCGCCTACTTCAAGATCAGTTCCTGCATTTACTTTGACGTTAATGTGTTCGATTCCCGGAATACGGCGAAGAGTAAATACATCCTTGACTGTAAGTTCGGCCCTTTTGGGTTCTTGGTACGTTCTATCAATCGAGCCTCCGCTCTCGCCATCGCTTTCGGTTGAGGCTTCGTCAGACTCATATTCCTCAAATTCTACCACATTAAAGGGAGTGGAGGCAAAAATTGAAATTGTATCTCCTCCCAAGTCTTCCAGCGTTTCAGTAACCTCATTCTGGAAATACTCCCCGGTTGTAACGATGGCCATTACCGAGGCAATGCCTATGATTACCCCTATAATGGTTAGCCAACTTCTTAGTTTGTTGGATTTGACCATGTTAAAGGCAATTCTAAGTATTTTTATAGGTTTCATTGCATGAACCCTCGGTTTAATTTAACCGGTTCACCGGACTCACTCGTTCATTTTTCTCTTCTTGTAGAACTTTTTGTAGGCTACGGCAGCAGCGATTCCTACGATTACCAGAACTACATATTTATACTTGAAAGAAGACGTGGAAGAAGAGGAAGGATAGGCATTACCCGGATTTTCAGTTGGTGGAGTAAATTTCATGGCGTAAAGAGGAATTACCATTTCATCGGTCTGCCTTTGTCCATCACTTGAAGTATAGCTAACTTCAAATTTGAGAGGGTATTCTTCTCCATAAGCTTCAGGCTCTAAGTTGAAGTCCGCATAGGTGTAGTCTCCTTTCTGAAGGTTTCCTAAGACCACGGAATTACTCCCATCAGGAACTGTCCAGTTTCCTTGTAAAGGAATGGATACTTTTACCGAATTTGCTTTGTTGTTTCCAATGTTCGAAATTGAGAAAGTGTAAGCACCAGTAAGGCTTCTTTCCATATAGGAAACATCAAAATCAGTTGTGCCTCCAATATAGATTCCTGCCTTACTTTTGATTTCTTTTCTTTTCTGGTTATCCAGCAAGCCGGAATCTGTAATTGTCTGGAGTTCTTCAATATCGTCATAGGTTAGAACCATATCCAGCTTATAGAGTCCCGGAAGCGTATTTACGTTTGTTAGGACATTGAAAGTAATATTTGCAGTATCGCCGATATCGATATAGTTTACGTGTCTGACATTGCTTGATCCTACAGGGAGAATTACATCATTTTCACACTCCCAAGAAAACATTGCATTTTTGAGAGGGGAATTTCCGACATTTTTAATTCCAAAGGTAAGATCAGTCTTTTTTCCGGGAGCAAGCTTATCCAGACTTATAAACTCGATTTCAGCGTTGGATTCACTTTCAATTGCAATAGTTAAATCTTTGGAAATAGAAAATGATCTTTTGTTCCTTGTTCCTGAAAGCCGTACAGTTAGAGGATACTTGCCTTCGTTTATGTCATCCTTTACACGGATTTTGAATTTTACAACTTTACTGCGTTCATCAGAATAATACTTGCCAAGAGTGCCTACATTTTCTACAAGCTTTTCACCTTCAATAGCTTCGAAAGGATGATCAGGCTCAAGCTTTACGACACAGTTTTTTAGTTCATCATTATCAGCGTTTTGTACAGACAAGCGAATTTCAAGGGTTTCGCCAGGTTTTACGGGATCTGGGTCCTGATTCAGCATATCAATTGTAACTCCCCTATCTGAAACGGGAGCTGGAAAAGCAAGCGCCCCTTCACTGAATAAAGAGATTCCGATTATCAATATAAAGAAAAGGCAAGCAGCTTTTCTAAAAGTTTGACTTCCGGCATTTAATCTGCCAGGTAGTTTGCGTAGAGTCATTTTTATTCCTTCTTATTTTGGTACATCACTTTGTTTTTAGTTTTTAAAACATGCTAAATATGTAAAAAATCTGTTTTAATGTTGGGATGGATTTGGGGGATTAGAGGGAGAGTTTTATAATTCTTCAAGTTTTAATTGATCAAAATTGATTTCGTCCCGGATAATTTTTCCATCTTTTAGTTCTACATGTCTGTGGGCATACTGAGCCAAATGCAGGTCATGGGTAACCATAATAACGGTTTTTCCTTTTTCTTTCCACAATTTGTAGAGCATTTCCATAACCTCTTTTCCGGTAACGCTATCTAAAGCTCCTGTAGGTTCATCAGCTAAAATTACCTCTGGATCACAAGCAAGGGCTCTTGCAATCGAAACTCTTTGTTGTTGCCCCCCGGAAAGTTGGGATGGTTTATGCAAAATTTTATCGGAAAGCCCGACAAGCTTTAAAAGTTCTTTTGCTCGAGCTTCGGCAGCCTTATCTTCGGTTTCCTGGATTTCTAAGGGGAGTAAAACGTTTTCAAGAGCAGTCATTCCCGGAATCAGGTTATATTGCTGAAATACAAACCCGATTGTCTTCCCTCTCAGAGCAGCCAGGTCCGATTCTTCAAGCTGGGCAATGTTTTTACCCTTAAGAGAAATCTTCCCTTTTGAGGGGACATCCAAGCAGCCTACAAGGTTCATCATCGTGGATTTTCCGCTGCCTGAAGGTCCGATGATCGCGGCAAATTCTCCTTTTCTAAATTCCACGCTCACGTCTCTTAGAGCGTTAACCTGGACTTCTCCCATCTGGTAAATTTTCCAGACGTCTTGGAAGGCAATCAACGTAGTATCCATGGTTTCACCTAAAGCAAGTATATACATAAAAACGGGCGGTAGTTGAAAAATATAGTTTACCTCTATTTTCTGAGTTTTCAAAAGCTTGGGGTTTTAAGTTTGGATGCTGAGAAGGAAATAAAAGGAGAAGCAAAGAAAAAAAGATATAAAAAATTGTTTTTATAGCTTTAATTTAATTTCTCTTTTTTTCTTCTGCGTTTATTTCTTCTGCGTTTATTTCTTCTGCGTTTAGTTTTAGTTTTTTCAGGTTTAAAAACTCATTTTTCTAATTTGGCTTATTCTTTTTTGGCTTATTCTTTTATTCTTTCTTTCTTAGAAGCCCAAACGCTCCAAGCAAAACTGCAAGACTCAGAGGCACTCCAAGGAAAGGAAGTTTCTTTACAACTTCATAATTTAAGGTCTGATCCTCTATCTGGATCGTATAGTTTCCTTCCTCAGCTTCCATGTGAATAAATTCGAGAGTGCTGTTTTCGGAAGGTTCCAGACTAAGTTCCTTTGAATTAGTCACATTTCCGTTTACAAGCAGCTCCACGTTTTCTATTCCTGCTGCATTTCCTTTATTTGTGACTTTGACAGAGATTGTGGCTTCTTTTCCAGTTTTTACCTCTGAAGGGTTAACTCTAAGCTCAGAAAAGACGAAATTTGCCTTAAGGTCTTCAACACTTAAGCTTATGCTTTTGGTTTCAAAGCCTTCTTTTGAAGCTTGGAGTCTAAGGGTGCCAGCTTCTGAAAGGGTAGAGCTAATTGTTCCATCGCTTCCAGTAAAGCCTATAGAATCTCCGTTAAGGAAAACTTCGGCTCCTTTGATTGGCTCGCCTCCGATTGCTTTTACAACTTCGATCTTGGGGGTATCCCCTTTAGTAAGCTTTTCTGGAGAAATGAGAAGATCCATGATTTCTTTTGGAGCCAGCACCTCAATATTTTTATTTGCAGCCGTATAAGCTTCTTTTTCGGCAGAAAGCTTGAATTTTCCGCGGGTTTCAGGAGTAAAGCTCAGGCTACCTTCCTCGTCCGTACTTCCAAGAAGTTTCCCATCTAGTTTCAGGGCAACGTTTTCTATAGGATTGCCTTTGGCTGTAACTTTAATCTTAAAGCGCTCCTCTTGGTAAATTTCCGAGGGAACGTTTATTTTAAGTTCTTTTTCGTCACTCCCTTTGGTGTTGACTTCTACAAAGGGATAAAACCTAAGTTCGCTGGAATCTGCAACTTTAAATTTGATGTTGTTCATTATGTTGATATCTTTGCCTTTACTGAGGCTGATATCATCTTCGTTTTTCATCTTTATGCCCTTATCATCAACGCTTGAGATTTCCATTTCTCCAAAGGTCTCTCCACTTTCAATCTGGAGGCAGTCTTCGGAGATCTGGAAAATTCCTTTGATAAAAGCTGCATTATTTTCCGAACCTGCAAAAACGCTGTCAAAATTGACAAGGATTATGGGCACATCTTCTGCGTCTTCAAGATCTTTTTCATAAGCGTAAGTCTCTCCTGAAGAAACAAATCCATTATCGACTTCTTCTCCGTCTTTTTCAAGCTGAACCCAGATTTTTTCCCCGTTAAGGTCAACTTCCTGAATATTGAGGACATAGCCTTCTTCAAGTTCCAGAGAAGAGTCGGTGTATACAGATTTCTTTTCGTCGCTATCAATAAGAACTTTTGAGAGGGTGTTGTCTGAAAGGAGACTTATATCTGTGTTTGTGATCTTTTCGGATGTGTTTTCTTTAGTGTAGCCTGCAAAGTATTTCTCAGCCATGAACCCGATGACTTGGAATTTGCCCCAGTTTCCGTATTCAAATTCGACTTCCTGAGGTTTTGTGCTGTAGATAAGCGTTCCATCGGAGATTTCTCTATTTAGTTCTTCATCTTCCTCAAGTTTAATCCTAAGCTCTTCAGTGCCGATCCCTTCATCAATGTTATAGTAAAAACCCTCAAAGTTTAGGTGGGTCCAATTTAGATTTGTGTTTTCGTCACCGTCATAGACAGTTCCTCGAAGTTCATATGTTCCGGGTTCGGACATGTCAAGTACTGGCGCAAAACGAAGGGTATTATCATCGGCAACTCTTAGTTTGAGTTTTCCCATAAGCTCAAGGATATTTCCTTTTTTGAGGCTAATGTCATCTTCGTTTTTCATTTTGATTTGATCGCTGTCTACGGAAGTAATTTCCATTTCTCCAAAGGTATCTCCGCTTTCAATTTCTGTGCATTCATCGGAAATTTGGAAAATGCCTTCGATAAAAGTTGCAGTTGATTCTCTGCCAGAGAATACACTTCCGAATCTGACAATAATAATTGGGATATCTTCAGCATCTCCGAGATCCGCTTCATAAATATAGTTCTGTTTACTTCCAATAAAGCCCTCATCAACTACTTTATCATCCTTTTTGAGCTGAACCCAGACTTTTTCTCCATTTATGTCTACTTGGGCAATATAGAGAGAGTAACCTTCTTTTAGCTCAAGGGAAGAGCCAGTATGTACGGATATACTCTCATCACTGTCAAGCAGGATTTTGGAAAGCGCTCCATCTTGGATTAAACTAACATCTTCATCTACGAGGTCTGAGGTTTCAAGATAGCCTGCGAAATATTTTTCGGCCATGAAGCCTATGACCTGATATTCGCCCCATTTCTTAAACTCAAAATCGGTGTTAAGGGGCTCAGTAGTGTAGATGAGCTTTCCTTCGTCAATGGTTCTTCCAATATCTTCGATTTTCATTTCTTCGGAGCCGAGTCCGGAGTCAAGATCATAGTAAAACCCAGAATAGCTCAGATAATTCCATGTATAGCTCTTATCTTGATCGGAATCCTCGTCCCAGATCCGATCTCCTGTAGAATCTGAATCCGCTGCGGCTGCAGTGCTACAAAGCAGCCCGAGCAGCAGGAGACAAGAAAATACTTTTTTTAATTTATTGTAGAAATCCATCAGATATCTCCAT
>JAQUFK010000049.1 GCA_028684695.1 Methanosarcinaceae archaeon
GATTAATAATGAGTTAATTAAGAGTTAGTTAAGAGTTAGTTAAGAGTTAGTTAAGAGTTAGTTAAGAGTTAGTTAAGAGTTAATTAAGAGTTAATTAAGAGTTAATTAAGAGTTAATTAAGAGTTAATTAAGAGTTAATTAAAAGTAATGAAGATTGAATATAGGGTATCCATTTCCTTTGATTAAGTATATTAAGTTCTCCCCTTTTAACTATTATAAGATATTTTCTCCTTTAACTATTAAATGATATATAATTCTAAACTTTGATTCTTGATTTTTTAAGGGCGAGTATCAAAATTAAAAATTAATAAAGTATAGCTCCTATAGCTCCTTAGTGAACGAGCTCTAAGTAAAAACTTAGGGGTTTTAAGCTGCGTTCTCATAATACATATTCCCCTGGAAAATATACGTTTTTGTAAGTCTATGTTCTGAGAAATCTTTTTATCCTGAGTATCATATAAAAACCAAACATTATAATATATGAAAAATTTACAAATATTTAAGATAAGACAAAGTTATACACTATACTCCCTGATATAAGTAAATAATTTCCATATAAACTCCCACGAAACTGCAATCTTAAAAAACTTGCACTACATTCTCTAAGAACAGGGGGTAGAAAAGCTGGGAAATTTACCGAGAGCTCTAAATAGGCTTACGTTTTCCTTAGTTCCTGTAGGATTCGTATTATTCGTATTATTCGTATTATTCGTATTATTCGTATTATTGATATGGAATGCTTTTTTTGGAAGCTTAGGAACTGAGGAATCCAGAGAAGCTTTTGATAATTCTGAAACGTTTTTTGAAAATTCAAGCCTGAAAGAGAACAACTCCAAGCTTACAGAAGAGCAAATCTATGTGTACCTACCTCCTGCTTATGACTGCACTGTACTTAAGCCTTATCTGGAAATTGAAGAATGGGATGAAAAAAACCATGTAGCCATAGGTCGGGTCAAAGCTGACTCTTTTGAGGAATTTACTGTCTTAAAGGAAGGGGTGAGGGTCAGAAAAGTGCTGCCTCCTCTTGTAAGAGAAATTGAAAGCCTTTCTGAAGAAGCTTTTCCCTCTGGAGTATTTTTTAATTCTTTAAACGTTTCTGGAGCCGGAGTAAAAGTGGGGATTATCTCGGATGGAGTTTCTCTCTTACCAGAGGTTCAAGCTTCTAAGAGTCTGCCTCCGGATGTGCGAGTTTTGGAGGCTGGAGCCGGAGAAGAAGGAACCGCAATGCTTGAAATCGTACATGAGATTGCCCCTGAAGCCGAGCTCTACTTTCACAAAGCTGGAAAAAATCATCTTGAATTTAATAAGGCCATTGATGCCCTGGTCAGTGTTGGATGCAAGATTATATGTGATGACATAGGCTGGCCTGATGAGCCTTTTTTTGAAGATGGGCTTGTTGCAACCCATGTTCAGGAAACGATTGAAAATAATGATATCCTGTATATAAGTGCGGCTGGAAATGATGCGAATCGGCATTATCAGGGCCTCTTTTTTGATGATGGATCTGGCTGGCATGATTTCAGCGCTGGAATGAGTACTTTTAAAAACCTTTATGTAAACATCTCTTTGGGAGGAGCTGTAACAATCATTCTTCAGTGGAATGATTCTTGGAATTCTTCGGAAAATGATTACGATCTCTTCTTGAAAGATCCGGCCGGAAATATACTTGCCTGCAGTGAGAATGTCCAGGAAGGAAACGCCTCTCCTTTAGAATATCTGATTTATAAAAATCCGGAATTGGACTCAACTTCTACTCCTACTTCTACTCCTACTTTTACTCCTGCTCCAATTTCTTCCTCCGTTTGGGGGATAGTCTGCATAAAAAAAGATTCGGGGGATCCGAAAATCCTGGAACTTTTCCTTTATCCTGATTCTTCCTCTGAAGTAAATCCCACAAATATTGTTGCAGAAGATTCCATTTACGGGCATCCCGCAATTCCGGAAGTGCTTTCCGTAGGGGCGATTGATTCAAAAAATCCAGGATTGGAGATCAAACCTTTTTCTTCAAAAGGACCTGTAAGTATCTATTTTCCGGAATACGAACTTCGGAATAAACCGGATCTAAGTGGGCCTGACAATTTGGTTGTTACGGGAAAAGCTGGGAAGAATTTAATTCTTTCAGGTACAAGCGCTTCAGCACCTTATGTTGCTGGAATTGCAGCGCTTGTCTGGAGTGCCTGGCCTGAAAAAACGGCTTTTGAAATTCGAGAAATGCTTTATACCACAACCAGAGATCTTGGAGAGCCTGGATATGATATTACATACGGGCACGGAGCCTTAGATGTTCGAAAATGCTTTCAAAATAGGACTGAAGAGGCAGAAAAGCTTGATTTTATTGATTCTAAGAGAGAGGAAGCTGAAATTAAAGCTTCCAAAAACAAAAAGGGATTAGATTTAAGAGAAGCTTTTTTACTTTTTGAGGCTTGGGTAAAGGAAAGGAAGGCTGAGCTGAATATTTTTAAAAAAGAAGCAGGGAAAAATCCAAATGAAGATCTTTCAGAGCTTTCTGCGTAAATCTAATCTTTTTTACCTAGGTTGAATACTTGCTTCAAACAAGAGCAACTATGGTTGTTTCTTTTGCACCTTCTGCAGGAATTTCAAAGTCTTTTCCAGCTAGAGTTTTTTTATCTAAATCTTCAAAATTCAATGTAATTACTTCGACGCCTTCAGGTACAGCAAACTGGAATTCGGAAGTCTTAATACCGGGATTAAGTTTTAAATTTTGAATTTCAATTTCCAGTCTCTGCGTGCCTTGGGAAATCTCATACTTTAAAGGAATCCAAGTTTCTTCATCAACTCAAATTTTATTTCTTTTACTTTATTATAGTATTTTCTTACTCTGAGTACTTCTCCAAACTTTTTTTTAGAACAGAAATACTGTTTCTTAATGTTGGCAATGTGCTATTTTTTCTGTAAAATTACAAATTTTAAGGTGTATTTGAATCAAAAATTCAAGATCAGTAGATTCGTTTTGCGCACAATTTCCAAAAAATTGACTTTGAATTTACAGCAAATTCGCGACACTGCCAGTAAGTAGGATCGAAACTACTGATAAAATAGATATAATTATAAAGTATAACTTATGAACTTTATCTATTTCTATTTACTATCTTTTCCAATAAAAGGCCGGTAAGCAGAAAAACCCGGCCTTTATTTTCAAGGGTTGGTGCAATGCAGATTACAATAATTTCTCCAGATATGTACACATACGGTGCAATGCTTATAGGCGGAGTTCTGAGGGCTGCCGGCCATCAGGTTACGCTAAGCAAAAAAATTGAGGCTCAAGGGGCCAAAACGGTTATGCTTAGTCTTTTTTCAACTCAGCATCTCCTCCGAAAAGACATCAAGGAATTTGTAAAACAACACCGAAATACCGGAGGAAATTGTTATGTGGGAGGAGCTGTTTCTGCTTATCCAGAAATCGTGTTAGGCGAACTTCCGGAACTTAATGCAGTTTGTATTGGAGAAGGGGAAGAAGCTGTCTGCAAACTTGCTGCGGAAGAAAGTCCTCTTAATATCTCTGGACTTGCTTTTTTGGGAGAAGACGGAAAAATCCTCTGCACGCCCCGAGCTTTTCCAGGAGGGCTTTCTCCCAGACCGCTTCCCCTTATTCCAAAAGATATTTCTAAGGAAAATATCCGGGGCGCAAGTGTCTATATCGAAACTCACAGAGGCTGTACCGGAACTTGTACCTTTTGCCAGGTTCCCAGATTTTTCGGACATAAAATTCGCAGCCGAAGTATCGAAGAAGTTGTGGCTGAGGTTTGGGCCTTTAAACAAAAAGGAGCAAAAAAGCTTTCGATCTCAGGGGGTACAGGCTCGCTTTTCCAGTACCGTGACGGGCAGATTAACGAAAAAGCTTTCATAGAACTTTTGGCCCGCATGGCAGAAATTATGGGTAGGGAAAACATTTCCTGTCCCGATATAAGGGTCGACTGCATAAGTGAGGCTATCCTGCAAGCAGTTCGGAAATACACAATTGGTTGGATCTTTTTCGGAATAGAGTCCGGAAGCGATCGTATCTTGCAGAATATGGGAAAAGGAATAAATACGGCTCAGATACGAAAAGCGGTAGATACCTGTCGAAAGCACGGGCTGAAAGTTGCGGGAAGTTTTATAGTTGGCTATCCTGGGGAAACTCAGAAAGACTTTGAAGCAACGCTTGATCTCGTAGCCGAACTAAGCTTTGACGATGCCTTTATTTCGATTGCTGAGCCTATTCCAAAAACGCCTCTTGCAAATCTCGTCCTTAAAACTCCCAAAGAGAATAATCCCGTTTATATGCCTCATTCTGGTCCTTATAAAAAACTCGGATTGAGTGAAGCTGAGGCCAGAGCTTTTGAACTCCTGATGCATGCCGATATGTTCAAGCCGGAACTACGCATGATAAGTGACGAGGTTTTTGCTTCTTATCTTGAAGCCGTCCGGCAGGACGGAGAGAATGTAAAACAGGCTACTGAGCTGCTTTTCAAGTACAGGCATACATTATAACCCGCAGCGTAAAATCCCTGAGGCTTTACTTGGGAGGAGTTCACAAATGTATATTTAAATCGCCCTCCCAAAGCCAGCGACAATGTAAATATATGAGAATATATCTAATATATTTAGGATCTTTTAATTTGAAGCAAATTTTATAAATATGAATATATTATAATATCTTTTTGTATTCTAACCTGAACTATATTTCAGGAGACATTTTTATGGAAAACAGGCTTGAGATTGGCAGGCTCCTCAGAGCAAAGCACATTTCTGATGCATGGTACCGTGGACTTAATGTCATCTGGAATCATGGCCAGATAATCACAGACGAGCGGGGGAGCCAGATTCGAGAGTTCATAGATCTTATGGTAGTAATCGAAGACCCGTATACAGCTCGTATTCCGGAGGATACAGCTTGGAATGAGGAAAGACTTGAAGAATACGCCAAACAGTTAATCTCAGGCGAAAACGCTCTGGATTTTGAGTATACATACGGAGAGAGGTTACGAAACTGGAAGGGGGAAGTCGACCAGATAGAATATGTTATTGAAAAGCTGAAAAAAAATAAAACCTCTCGCAGGGCAACGGCTGTTACTTGGATTCCTGGGGTGGATACGAAAGCAGATGAAGTTCCTTGTATGATTCTAGACGACTTTAAATTAAGAGAGGACCAAGTTCATTTAACAGCCCTTTTTCGGAGCCACGACTTCGGAGGAGCTTATCCTGCAAACCTTTATGGGCTTTCAAAACTGCTTGAGTATGTAGCCGAGAGGCTAGGGGTAAAGCCTGGAAAAATAACTACTGTTAGTATCTCAGCTCATATTTATGCGCATGACTGGGATCAGGTGGAAAATATCGTAAAAGGGGTTCGATAAAATTTGGGGAAAAGGGGTTTTGAGGAACTGAGAACTCCGAGAAGCTTTTAGGAAAACTCTATTTTAATAGTAATTTAAAAAACAAATCTTCAAAAGTTTATTTAATTAGTTTGTCAAAAGGAGTCCTTGAAAAATGCATGTCACCATAAAACAGTCAACCCTTCACGGAGACGTCTTTGCTCCTCCTTCAAAAAGCTACACTCACAGGGCAGTTGCAATTGCAGCTCTTTCCGGAGCTGCCAAAATCCATAGGCCCCTTCTTTCAGCCGACACTCTTGCAACTATTCGATCCTGTAAAATGTTTGGGGCTGAAATTGAAAAACGGGAAGAGACTCTTTATATTCAGGGGGTAAGCGGAAAACCAAAAATTCCGGGAAATGTAATTGATGTTGCAAATTCAGGAACCACTCTTCGTTTCATGACCGCAATTTCAGCTCTTACTAAGGGAATTACGGTGCTTACAGGAGATTCTTCTCTTCGAACCCGGCCAAACGGCCCTCTGCTGGAGGTTTTGAAAAAACTCAAGGTCAAAGCCTGTTCCACACGCGGAAACGGCCAAGCTCCTCTTGTGGTCAAAGGAGGGCTTGAAGGGGCTATCGTTAAAATTGACGGTTCTATAAGTTCCCAGTTTATCTCGGCCTTGCTGATTGCCTGCCCCCTTGCAGAAACAAGCACAACTCTTTCGATTGTTGGGGAAATGAAGTCTAAGCCTTATGTTGATATGACTCTTGAAATCCTCAAGCTTGCTGGGGCAAAAATCCACGAGGATGAGAACAACAGCATCAAGTTTATCATCCCCTCTAAGCAAAAATACAGCCTTTCCGAATACACTGTGCCAGGAGACTTTTCTTCAGCTTCTTACATGCTTGCAGCCGCAGCTCTAACCGATTCAGTCCTCACGGTCCGAAACCTTTTTCCCTCAAAACAAGGAGATCTTGTAATTATTGAGACTCTCAAACGCATGGGCGCCGATATCAATTGGGATAAAGCTGCCGGAGTAGTTAGGGTCAAGGGAGGAAAACCCCTTCAAGGAATCACTTTTGATGCAGGAGCAACTCCGGATCTTGTACCCACAATCGCAGTTCTTGCCGCTCTTGCCAAAGGTACAACCCGGATTGAAAATGCCGAGCATGTCCGCTACAAAGAAACCGATCGCTTACGAGCCCTTGCGCTTGAGCTTCCTAAACTGGGCGTAAGCGTAAAAGAAGAAAAAGATGGGCTGGAAATCACAGGCGGAAGCCTTCGGAAGGGCGTAAGCGTAAAAGGCTGGCAGGATCATAGGATAGTAATGGCGCTTAGTGTAGCAGGTTTAGTTGCAGGCGATATAACAATTGATAATGTAGAATCCGTCTCTGTCTCTTATCCTGATTTTTTCAAAGACATGGCAACTCTCGGAGCTAAAACCAAAAAATTTGAGAAATAAATATAATCTCAAAAAGGCAAAGGCTGTAATGAAAATTACTTCATAAAAGCTAAAATAAATTACAACTTCTGGTTGCAGCCTAAAACCGATACTCTTGTAAACCGATACTCTTGTCTGAAAAATCCCACAAATCTCGAGTTGAGGATTACTTTTTTTTAATTTTTTCCCTTAGCGAAGTCTTTTATGACTTCTTATAATATTCGATGTTTTTTGTAGGTTAAAAAAGCAATTTCAAAATAAAATTAATTTCAAAAAACGGTATATAAAAACAAAAAAACAGTGTATTAATTAAACTAAAAATGGACAAAGAATAGGCCTTAAAAGGCCTACTCTCGACGGTACTTAATCTATTTGATTTATTTTGCAGGGATGATCAGAGATCTTTCCCCAGCAGGCATGAACTCCCGGATTGCACCGCGTCCGAATTCCTTTCTGGGTTCAGCGAAGTTGAATGGAAGGAGCTCGTCTGCGAAGCAGATCTTAAGGAGTGGGTTGACGGTGAAAGCATCTCCACGGCCTGCGTGTGCGGCCTGGGCGATACCTGCGTATCCTCCCTGGTGACCTACGTTCATGGCGTAGTTGGGGTAGTTTGGTCCACGGAGTTCGTCTGGAAGACCTTCATCACCCTGGTAGGACAGAACGTTGGCTGCACCACACTGATCCTGTAGGTCGAAACCGAAGAATCCGAGCCTTCCCCAGGCTTCCTTGTGTAAGTACATGGAAAGGTACCAGCCGGAGAGTCCTGCGTTGGAGTTTCCGGTTGCAAGAGAAGCTGCGACTCCGGAGGCTGCGGCAAGGACAGTTGCTCTCTGAGAACCACCAAAGTGGTCTTCAAGGGCGGTTGGGAATTTCTCGTAGGTCTCGATTCCATAAAGGGTGGATTCAGTTGCGATGTCCTTGACGACCTCAAGGCTGGCCTTGACTTTGTTGTCAGTACCTACGTTTGCTGCTCCATCATACTTGTCGTTGATGTAGTCAACGTCGTAGTAGGTGTTGTTATCAAGGATGTCATCGGTGTATGCAGCGGTTGCATACTGAGTGAATCCAACTCCTCCAGACATGTAGGACCCGAGCCAGATCTGGTCATAGAGCATACATCCTGCTCCTACTACCTCAAGGGCGACATGGGCTGGATCTTCTGGGTCAGTACGGCTGGTCTGGATGATGTCTGAGAGGTGACCAAAGGAAAGTCCACCAGGCTCGTTAGGGCTTCTTGCACGCCTTGCAGGCAGCATTTCACCCATAGAGACTAAGGATGCGTGTTTTGCGGAGAAGGACAGATCAGCAACTGCGGCTTCCCCAGCGCACATGTTGTAGGCGGAGATGAAGGACATTCCGATCTGCATGGCTGCCCATCTGGAGGTCTGCCCTCCATCAGTACACCTGCTGACAACGGTTGGAATGTGAACTGCCTGCCAGGAGGTCTTGCCGATTGCGGCTTTGAGCTGCTCAGCCTGCTCCTCGGGGAACATATCATTGATGTTGATTATGAACTGCTTGTCGATTTCATCTGCAAGATCGTCGTCTCCAGTGAAAATCTTGACATAACAGTCGTCGACAAGGGCAGGGTGAGTCTCGACCATCATTTCCTGGACAACTGCTCCTCCAGGCATTGCATGGTTGAGAGTCTCAAGGTAGTGGTTGATGGTTTCAGGAGTAACTTCCTTTCCGAGCCTCTTTTCAAGAGTCTCGTGGGCCATGTCGAGCCCGACGATACAGGTCCTTCTGATATCATCCCACATCTGCTGCATTGCAGTGTTGTTAACGTAGTGCAGATCATCTGGGTCTGCTACAATGTCGGTACCTGAAAGGGTGTAAGGCGTGATTGCACGCTGTCCAAGAGGTGCACCTGTGTGCATCATGGGGTTGTAGCCTACAAGACCCCTCTTCTTGGCAATCTCCTTTCCGGCGGCGATCATTTCCAGTTTTCTGGGACTCTGTTCTGGGCCCAGTCTGAGGAAATTTGCGGTCTTAGATTCGATGTCGCTGCCGCCCTGTTGGTTTGTACCGTAATCCTCTGCGAACTTTACTTCCATTGATTTTTTGAATTTCGCGAAAATATCTGCTGCCATCTTGCTCACCTCACAGTGGCTGGAATCCGTATGTGGTTCTCTGGTCGAACACTCTGTGCACCCATTCAACGACTTCTTCGTCGCCTCTGAATGGCACGTTATCCACACGATAGATAGTGGTCCTCTTTGCGGCTTCCTCTTCGGACATAGGTTTGCCGAGGTCTACCTTTCTGTCGAGTGGGATTGCGACCTGGTCTTTGTCCATGATGATGGTGCCGTTTTCGAGTCTTCTCCTGTCGAGCATATCGAACATGACACCGTCTTCTTGGAGACGGACGGAGTGGCCGTGCACGGTTGCACCACGCATACCAGAAAGTGCGGGGCAGCTGATTTCGGTTTCCATCTGGACCTTTGCGCATTCTTCCATGTCTCTTTCACGGGCTTCAACGATCTGACGCCCGGAGAGAGTACCTGGGTCAACACCTCTAAAGTTGTTGGCTGCAAAGTAGGATCTGAAGTATGGGGTTGCAGGAGCATTGTACATTGAGTCTGCGAACTGAACGTACCTAACACGGTCTCCTGCTTTTGCACCCGGGGTTGGTTCCACGATTTCACGGATGGAACATTCCGGCTCTCCCATCTCTGCGAGTGGGGGGTGGGTGCTTGGGTAATCGCTTCCTGGGGCACGGTGCCCGAGAATTGCGGTTAAGTCTTCGTCGGAAATCTCTCGAAGTTTTTCGAGATCTCCTGAAATGTGCTTTCTCCTGTTGGCTGCAACTGAGGTTGCACCTGGGTAGTACTGTGGATTGTATACCATCTTATACAACTCCTTTATTATCTTCTAACTGGTCTAAATGAAGTTTTACGTCTTTTACGATCTGGTTAAGTTTGTCTCTGGGACAGGAATCACCTCTGGTAACTCCATTTACCATATCCACGACAATTCCCTTTGTCCGGATATCTTCGTCCCGAGGCATTACCAGCCTCGTCTTTATCCCTGCTTCGGCAAAATCCTCAAAATCCACCGGAATCTGACTGACTACGATTGCCGGAATTTCGGCTTGACTCAAGATTTCTCTGGTCTTTCGGACAACATGATCCTTAATGTTTCCAAGATGAATCACGGCCAGTTTATGCATTTGGATTTGTGCAATTTCTCTTGGGGAAATTACAAAAGCTCCAGTCCTCATTCCGGATTCGGGAATTCCCGTTCCAGAATAAAGCACAAGCACACTGACCTGGATGTTTTCCTTGCGCATTCCGTACGTGATTTCGCAGACAGGTTTTGTGATATGACGCTGTCCGGGACTCATTGCAATGGCTACCACATCGGCTCGCCCGGCTTCTGAAAGAGTACCTCTTTGAGCAAGTCCTCCTCCTTTGCCAAGCCCCATTCCGCATCGGCAGTCCACAACTTGGGTTTCCCGGTCAAACATCACTGCACATCACTCTTCCTCATTAGGGTTTTTCCCTTTTTTATTATCAATGAAAATGAGATTCTTATAGTTCCCGGCTTTCGGATCAACCATCCCAAGCAACTTCGGATCCGCATTTGGCCCGAGTTTGGCATAGTCGGTAACCGTGGCTTTCCTTTTCAGAAAATGCCCTTCCCTGAACTCAAAGGGAAAAGGAAACACCTTTTCACAGGCTTTTCGGACTTTTTCCTTAACTTCCGCATCAGCGACTTCCAGCCTGAGCCTTCCGACGTTGACCTTCAGTTCTATGACCTGGCCCTCAACTTCAATAGCTTTCCGTTGGGGATGTTCCACCTTTTCTCCGGTCCCGGGCCCGAAACCCACTTTTGTGGGAAGTCTATGCCCTTGGACCATTACTCTCAGAATCCCGTCAATCTGATAGATTTCAGCCAGGAGTTTCTGAGCTGTTTGAGGAGAGAGGATTCTACTGGGAAAGATTTCAATTTGAAGAGGATTTTTCGTGTTTTCAGCAGAGTCTGACATCTTTTAGACCTGTTTTTTCTGATTAGAGCGCTCCCGCGACAGCCTTGATTGGCTGGTTGAATTCATCGATCGTTCCGAACACGTCACCGATGAGGCTGGATGTTGATTCGATTGTGAACATCTGAGTACCTGCATCAAGGGACACTGCAGCGCATACGCATGGAATTGCGAAGCCTCTGGAGTGTCTGGTTACGACGTGGTTACCATTGAAGACCCCGGGTCCTCCACCCCCGTAAATAGAGTGGCTGAAGAAGGAGAATCCGACTGCGACACCCTGGGCTTTCCCGTAGTCACAGCCCGGAAGTCCGGTTTCTTTCTCAAGCATGTCGTTGAAGTAGAGAAGAGTGGATGAAACGTTCTGAGCTGCACGGCCTGCTCCCACGTTTACGAGAGTGGCTGCAAGAGTTCCTGCTGCAGCGTAGGCGTTCCACATTGCGACATCGTTTGCTTTGTAGAAGTTGTAGCCGGATGGGGCAGTCTTGTCAACGGAAATGACATTGTCTTCGATTGCTCTTGAGACAGTGGACTGGAGTACGGAACCGATGGTTCCTTCCTGGCCGTTATCCTTTACAAGATCGTAGACAAGGTTGTTGGCATTTAAGCCCTGGTATGCAAGTCCGAGGAGCTGGTGCCTCTCAAACGTTCCGACTGCGCCACCCATTTCGAAAATTCCGCTCTGTTCATAGATTGAGGAAAGAGCTGCAGCGTTCATTGCCCGCTTTTCGGTGATAGCTGCAATGTGGTTTGCCATAACGTTTCTGAGGGAGAAGCCGAGTCCTTCGTTTTTCTGGGGAATGTCAAGAATAGTCTGGACCTGCCCGCCTGCAAGGTTCATGGTCTGCGGGTAGCTGCCCCAGATAGCGGCCTTTACGATCGGTGCATCATACATGTCAACGTCGAACATGTCAATGATTGCCTGGGTAACGGCTGCTGCGGATACGGTCTGGGAGGCTGCATAATCTGCGCCAGCCAGGATCCTGGATTTCGGGTTCTGAACAAGCAGCTGTTTTCCACCTGGAAGCATCTTTACGTTAGTGTCATCGCCTTCGTCCACCTGTACTAGTTTCTGGACGTTTTCTGCGAGTGCTTCGGCGTTGCCTACAAGATCGTAGTCAAGTTCGTGGCCTAATATCTGGCGGCCTTTTCCACCCATCTTGCCGGTTGTAAGAGCTTTTTGGATTCCTGCGAGGTTGATTGCAGCGGACCTCTTGGTGTCATGATGATTTTTTGGATTGCTGCGTTTCTTGTTGGAGCAAGCTTGAGAATGTCGACATTGCTCTCAAGAAGTTTT